>JAVBQH010000038.1:0-7426 GCA_031549175.1 Raoultibacter sp. | reverse complement strand
TGTCGAGGCATGAGGGAAGGCGGAAGCCATGCTCTGCGAGCGTGATCTTCCTTGACCGGTCTCCCTCGTGCATGCCGCGGATCTGGGGCACGGTCACGTGGCTTTCATCGATGATACACAGGAAGTCCTTCGGGAAGTAATCGATGAGCGTGAAAGGCGGCTCTCCGGGCTCGCGCCCGTCGAGGTGGCGCGAGTAGTTCTCGATGCCCGAGGTGAAGCCCATTGTCTCAAGCATTTCGAGGTCGTAGTTCACACGCATTTCGAGGCGCTGTGCTTCAAGGAGCTTGCCATCCTCCTTGAACTGCTGCAGGCGCTCGCGAAGCTCTTCCCCGATGGTGGTCAAGGCCTTGTCGATCTTCGGACGTGCCGTGACATAATGGGAAGCCGGCCAGATAGGCAAGGCCTCGAACTGGTTCAGCACCTCGCCCGTTACATTGTCGACCTCGGCGATCGATTCGACTTCTTCCCCCCAGAACTCTACGCGTACGGGGTTGTCGGCGTAAGGGGGGAACACATCGAGGGCATCACCGCGGACTCGGAAGGTGCCGCGTTTCAGCTCGTAATCGTTGCGGTCGTATTGGATGTCGATCAGATCATGGATGGCTTGGTCGCGGTCCATCTGCTTTTCCTTGTCGAGGAACACCGCCATGCCGGCATAATCCATGGGCGAGCCGATGCCGTATATGCACGAGACGCTTGCCACCACGATGCAGTCGCGGCGCGAAAGCAGGGCTGAGGTTGCGGCATGCCGCAGCTTTTCGACCTCCTCATTGATGGAGGCGTCCTTCTCGATAAAGGTGTCGCTCGAGGGAACATAGGCCTCAGGCTGGTAGTAATCGTAATAGGAGACGAAATAGGAGACGGCGTTGTGTGGGAAGAACTCCTTTAACTCTGCCGCAAGCTGGGCCGCAAGGGTCTTGTTCGGAGCCATGACCAAGGTGGGCTTTTGCACCGCCTCGATGGTCTTTGCCATAGTGAAGGTCTTGCCTGACCCCGTGACACCGAGCAGGGTCTGGTAACGAAGGCCACGGGTCACGCCTTCGGCGAGCTTTTCTATTGCCTGAGGCTGGTCACCCGCAGGTTCATAGGGGGCGACAACCTCAAAGGGGGTGGAAGCAAGCCGTACCTCGGGAAGCTTCCCTTCCATGGCAACGCCTTCAAGGTCTGAAAGATGGGACATCTCTTTTCCCTTCTTATATACAAAGGCAGCCAGGCTGCCTGATCGTTTAGGATGTCAAGCGTACCATATCCGTATGATAATGAACAGATGTTCGTATCTAGAATCAAGACCCTACAATTTTTTTCCAGATATCCTCTACCTGCGTCCGAACGTGGTCGATGTTCCCATCATTCAGGATCGTGTGATCCGCCCACCTGCGTCGTTGTTCGTCGTTTGGCTGCCGCGCGATCCGTGACCGCGCGTCGTCTGCACTGAACCCCTTGTGTATCGCGCGCTCCAAACGTGTCTCGAGCGGGGCCTCGACGGCAATGACCACATCGGAGAGGCCCGTATAGTAGGCCTTGTCGCCATCGTAGGCCGAGACCTCGACCGCAGCAAGCGGGGCTCCGCGGTCTGCCTGGACTTGTTGCCACCTCTCAAGCTCCAAGATAATCGCCGGGGCACTGGCCTGAGTGAGCCTATCAGTGGCAACGGGGGAACAAAACGCCTTTTCGGCAAGCTTGCTCCTATCGACAATGCCCTGGCCATCAAGGATACCTTCGCCAAACGCGGCTACCAAGGGCTCCTTGACCTTGTCGAGGGAAAGAACTGCGTGCCCGACACTATCGAGGTCGAGGATGGGGACGCCTTTTTCTGCAAGAACCTGTGCCACGCTCGACTTCCCCGCCCCCATGCCGCCAATGATGAACACCGTCCTCATTTCAGCCAGCCTCTTCCCATAAACGATGCCCCACCTGCGCTATCATTCCTCCGCCAAGCATCGTGTCGCCGATATAGAACACCGCGAACTGCCCCGGTGCCGTCGTTGGCTGAGGGCGCACCAGGTCAACCTGTATACCGGATGCCACCGCGTCAGGGCTTCCGGGCGATGCTGCCTTTACCGTACAGGCCACGGCCTGGCTTCGATAGCGTAGTTTGACCGTGCATTCGGTCGGTTCTTCGAGCTTCTCGAAAGCCTGCCAAACGAGGCCTTCGACCAGAAGGGAATCGATGAGCGTATGGTCTTTGAACCCCACGACCAACTCATTCGTGTCGCTGCGCTTCTCAATGACGTAATAGGGCTCTGACGCTGCCAAGCCGATGCCCTTGCGCTGCCCGACCGTATAGCGGAAGAGGCCGTCGTGCCTTCCGAGCACCTGTCCGTATAGGTCGACGATATTGCCTGTTTGCGCTGTAAGTCCCCGCTCAACAAGGTATTCTGGATAACCCCCCTGGATAAAGCATATGTCTTGGCTGTCCGGCTTGTCCGCCACCGGAAGCCCCCAATCCTGGGCCTGGGCCCTCACGTCGGCTTTGGTCATGGCGCCGAGGGGCAGCACCAGGCGAGCCAACTGGTCTTGGGAAAGCTGCGAAAGCATATAGCTTTGGTCCTTGGAAGGGTCGAGCGCACACTTCACCACATAACGGCCGTTGCTTGTCAAGCAGGCGATACGGGCATAGTGCCCCGTTGCGACCAGTTCGCAGCCCAACCTATCGGCGGCCTCTATGAGACGAGGTATCTTGCATCGGGCATTGCATGAGACACAGGGGCTCGGCGTCAGCCCCGAGGCGTAATCGTCTACGAAAGGACGGGCGACCGTTTCCTCGAACTCGCGCGTGCAATCGAGCTCCTCATGGGCGATGCCCAGCTGGGCGCAGGACGTCGCCGCATCTTCCGATGAACGCCGTGACTCCTCATTGTTTATGAAAATGCAGGTCAATCCAACTACTTCGAAGCCTGCCTGCAACAGCAAGGCTGCAGCAGTCGTTGAATCCACCCCGCCGCTCATTCCCAAGAGTATCTTTTTTTTGCAAGAATCCGGCACTGCCCGCCTCTCTCGATTGAGCCTGATTGTCGAAAAGCATATTATATGCCTAAACGAAATCGACCGATAAGGCAACCGGCGAACCATTCGCAACTGGACGCATTTCCACGAGAAAACAAAAACTACATTTGCGTACCGATAGCAAAACCTATGATGTCAAAAACAGAACAATGACCCGATGAAATGATACCATACTACTGTTAATATGTATGATTCTGCGCGAGGCCTCGCCCTCGGGCGCTTTTTGGGCAACAAGGAAAAGAAGTTTATAGCGGTGCCAGCATTCAAAACCCGATATGTTCCTTCTTTGGACGGTCTGAGGGCCTTTGCCGTGCTCGCAGTTATTGCTTTTCACATGGGGCTTTCATGGGCTCCCGGCGGGCTTCTTGGCGTGACGGTCTTCTTCGTGCTTTCGGGCTACCTTATCACCAGCCTCCTTTTGGCCGAATGGGACCGCAGCAAAACCATCGACCTCGCGGCTTTTTGGCTCCGCCGGGCGAAGCGCCTGCTGCCCGCTATAGTGTTCCTCTTGGTCTGCGTCGTTGCCTTGGCGGCCATCTTCAACCATGACCTGCTTACCAAGATGCGGCCGGATGTGCCGCCCGCCCTGTTTTTCTACAGCAACTGGTGGTATATCCTAAAGGACGTCTCTTATTTCGAGGCCCTGGGCGCGCCCTCCCCCTTGACCCACTTCTGGTCGCTTGCCATCGAGGAACAGTTCTACCTCGTATGGCCGGTGTTGCTGTTCCTGCTGTTTGGACGAGGGGTCAAGAAGAAGACCGTTGCACGCGTCACCTTGGTGCTCGCGATCGTGTCGGTGATCCTTATGGCCATCCTGTACCAGCCCGGGACCGACCCCAGCCGCGTGTATTACGGCACCGACACCCGGGCCTTCTCGATCCTTATCGGGGCCCTGCTCGCCTTTGCCTGGCCAAGCGGGCTGCTCAGCGAAACAAGCGGGGCACGTATGACCAGGCTTGAGCAAATTGCCTTCAATGGAATAGGGTTTGTCGCCTTGGTCGGGCTGTTCATAATGGTGGCGACCGTAGATGGCTTTTCCCCCTTCCCCTACTATGGCGGGATCCTGCTTGCCTCCCTTCTGACCGCAGTCGTCATCGCGGTCCTTGTGCACCCCCGAAGCATCATGGCTAAAGCCGCCGGCATCCCCCCTTTGGTGTGGATCGGGAAACGCTCCTATGGCATGTACCTTTGGCACTACCCCATCATCCTCTTCCTTACCCCGCAGAATTTCACAGGCGAGTACGGCATCTTTCATTATCTTTTAGAGCTTGCCCTCATCTTCGCCGCATCCGCATTCTCGTACCGCTTCATCGAGGATCCGATACGGAAAGGCGCTTTGGGCAGGTTCTTCAAGGGCCTTCGGAGGGGCACCGTTGACTTGGGCGATACGGTCCGCCGCCACCTGGTGCCGACCATAGCAGGAACAGCCCTGGTGGTGTGCGCGGTGACAGGCTTCGTCTTCGTTCCGCCGACCAGTGCGCTTGCCGGCATGGACGAGCTCCAGCAGGCGGCAGAGCAGGGGCGGCCTCCTTCGGACGAACAGTTGGCTGAGGAAAAGCCCGTCTATAATATCGTTATGATCGGTGACTCCGTATCGGTCCGGGCCATCCCGCAATTTGAGGCGGTATTCCCCGAAGGGATGATCGACTCTGCCGTCAACCGCCCCCTGTACCTCGGCACGACGATTTACGCCCATTACAAGGAGCTCGGCGTGGTAGGCGATATCGTCGTGTTCTCATTGGGAACAAACGGCCCTGCTACTGATGACCAGCTTGATGAGCTGGTCGCAGCGGTCGGCCCCGACAAAGAGATATACCTCATAACCACCAGAAGCCCCCAGCCATGGGTGCAGACCACCAACGACGTGCTGGCAAAGGCGGCGGAACGGTATGGGAACGTCCATGTCATTGATTGGTTTTCCCTCAGCGCAAACCACGACGATTACTTCGACGGCGACGGGACCCACTTGAATGCCCTGGGCGCCGAGGTTTATGTCGAGATGATCCGTTCGGCCACGGGGCTTCCCGCCGCACCCCCGCCGAGCCAAGAGGGCGCCGCACCTACCGATGCTGCTGATGGGCAGGAGGGATAGCGCGCCCAAGCGCATACAGGTACACAAATAAGAGGGGCGCTGTTTCCAGCGCCCCGACCACTTAGCTATTTATCTGCCAGGCTACTCGGCTTCTTTTTCCTCTGTCTCCTGGGCTTTTTCCTCTTGGACATCTGCCTCCTGGGCTTCTTCGGCCACTACGATTTCGGCTACCGTTTCAGCAGCCTCGGCAGCGGCTTGCGCGTCTCCCGCCTCATCGGCTTCTTGCACGCTGTCAGCGGCCTCAACGGCGACGACATCCTCGACCGCCTTGAGCTCTTCGCGTGCCTCTGCATCATCGGCGGCATCGATCGACTCACGGGCCTCTTCGGGCATCTTTTCGTCTTCACGTTTCTTGGCTGGCTTTTCTTCGATGGTCACGGTCTCGTCAACCGGAATGTCAAAGCCGAGCTCTTCTGCTGCTGCCTTCATTGAGAGGCTGATGCGACGACGCTCAGGATTGATCTCCATAACCTTGACCTTGACTTCGTCGCCCACGTGTACTACCTGGGCAGGTGATTCGATATGCTTGAGTGACATTTCCGAAATATGCACCAGGCCTTCGACGTTTTCACCCAACTCGATGAACGCACCGAAGGGCACGATCTTGGTGACTTTGCCGTCGACGATCGTTCCCAGAGGATAGGATTCGACAAGTTTGACCCAAGGGTCTTCGGTGGTCTGCTTGAGCCCCAGAGAAATACGCTCACGCTGCAGGTCTACATCGAGAACCTCTACCTCTACCTCGTCGCCCACCTTGACAACCTCGGTCGGGTGGTTGACGTGGTTCCAAGAGAGCTCGGAGATATGGACGAGGCCGTCGATTCCGCCGAGGTCGACGAAGGCGCCGAAGTCGACGATCGAGGAGACCGAACCCTTCAGGCGCATGCCCTTGGTAAGCTTCTCCAAGATTTCAGCGCGTTCGTTCTTGCGGCCTTCCTCAAGGAGCACGCGGCGGGAGAGGACGACGTTGTTGCGGTTGCGGTCCATCTCGATCACGCGGGCTTCGATTTCAGTGCCGAGGTACATGTCAAGGTCTTTGACACGGCGAAGGTCGACCAGGGATGCGGGCAGGAAGCCGCGCAGGCCGATGTCGAGGATCAAGCCGCCCTTGACGACTTCGATGACCTCGCCGACGACGATTTCGCCTGCTTTGAACTTGTCTTCAACTTGGATCCAAGCACGCTCGTACTCGGCGCGTTTCTTAGAGAGGATGAGGCGCCCGTCTTTGTCTTCTTTCTGGAGCACCAAGGCTTCAAGCTTTTCCCCGAGGCTGACGATGTCTGCAGGGTCAGCATCCTTGCGAATGGAAAGCTCGCGGGCGGGAATAACACCTTCACTTTTGAATCCGATGTCAACGAGCACTTCGTCGTGCTCGATCTTGACTACGGTGCCGTCTACAAGGTCTCCCTCGTCGAACTCGGTCAAGGTGCCATCGATCATCTGATTCATCTGGTCATCAGAGATGTCATCAAATTCGATAACGGACGTGTTCTTAATTTCGGTCAAAACGGACCCCTTTCAAAACTTTTCGGGGGACCCTTCGTCATGGTTGCTTGCATCTTTTACCATGTTTACCTTGCATTATACTTGCTAAAGGCAGGACAACAAACATGTCTCGGGGGCCTATACTTATGTGGCTCATACGTTTTTCATATAAGCTTTGCAAGTATAGCACAGACCATTTCCAAAAGAACAAATTGATTCTTTGACGTCATCTTTCCCCACAAAAAAATATGCCGGGGTCTCTCGTGCAGGTTTCAGGCCTGGGCTGCCGGCCCAACAGCCATCCCTTCAGCCTGGGATTGGCAGCCAGGACAAACCCCTTGGAAGACTATCTGATGCCCTTCTATCACAAAGCCGCGGGGTTTTTCGACCTCGGCTTCCAAGCCTGCCTGATATGGCAGGTCGACATCGAAGACCCGCTCGCATTGCCTGCATTTCGCATGGTAGTGCGGCATGGTGTTTGCGTCGTAGCGGGCGGCACCATGCAGTATATCTACACGACTGACCTGCCCTTTTCCAGTCAGCACATCGAGGTTCCGATAGACGGTCGCCCGAGAGATACTGGGGTGTTTCCGGGCTACCACATCATAGACCTCGGAAGAGGTCGGATGGTTGTGCAGTTCTTTGACCGCCTCGAACACCAGGCCACGCTGTATAGTGTTGCGGGATGCCTTGGTATCCTTCTCAGCACATGCGGCCTGTTTTCCCATTGCCGTCCCGCCCTTCTTTCAGCTCGGATGTCGATCCTGCGCTGTCGGCCCAGGAGGCATCTTCCTCAGTTGGAAACTCTATTAGTAATTAATATCATTAATTGTGCTGCCTGTC
>JAVBQH010000085.1:0-5532 GCA_031549175.1 Raoultibacter sp. | reverse complement strand
AATGGGTGTCCACGCCGAAACGGCCTGATGCGACTTGCACGATTGCATGTTCCCGATACGCCTCGAGATCCCGGTGCAGCCCGCCTTCGCCGGTGTTGAAGTACGTTCCCAGCTCAACAGCTGCTCTTGCCAGGGATTTTTGGGCATTCAACGAAATGGACCCGAAGCTCATGGCAGAGAACATGATCGGCACCTCAAGTTTGAGCTGCGGCGGAAGTGGTGTGACAATGCTGAAATCCCGCTCGTTGACCTTGATCACGTCGGGTCGGCTGCCCAGGAAGACCCTGGTCTCCATCGGCTCGCGAAGTGGGTCGATGGAGGGGTTGGTGACCTGGCTCGCATTCAGCAGCAGATGGTCCCAGAAAATCGGATAGGGTTTCGGGTTTCCCATGGAGGAGAGCAGCACGCCGCCGGTTTGTGCCTGCTTCGCAATATCTTGCATAACCTGGTGCGTCCAGTTGTTCGAGCCATTCCCGACCTGGGGCCACTCCTCGATCGCCAGGGCGCCTGTCGGGCACATCAAGACGCAGCGTTGGCAGTTCACGCAGCAATGATGGTCTGCGGTCACATACCCCAGGTCGTCGTCGACGTGGTGCACCTCGTTTGCGCATGACCGCTCACATACGCCGCATTCGATACAAAGGGACTGGTCGCGCCCTACGCGATAGCGAGGCAGTACGAGATCAAGCATGGTAGGCCCCCGCCCTTGTCTTGCCTGCACGCGGCATAACACCCACCAACTGGGCTGGAAGCGAATCCTGTCCTGGCTGGTTTTCCCAAGGCGCCGTCTCTTTCCTCTTGGCAACCTCATCGAGTTGGACGACGAAGGGAATGCCGCCGTCAAGCGAACGGATGGATTCGACCTGCGGGCAGACGATCTCGATGGCCGCCTGTTCGCTGGCGAAATACACCATCTTCCCGCATTCCCCCACCATCAAGGCACGTAGCTTGAGGCGGTCGTTCAAGGCCAAAAGCCCTTCGTCAGATCCGATGAGCACCGACATAGGCCCATTGATGAGGGCGCTTGCATAGACGCAGCGCAGCGCCGTTTCGAACTCCTTCCGGTCTGCCTGCATTTTGTCGACCTTGTCCCAGGCAGGGGCCGTCATGATGTGGGCGGCAAGCGCTTGGGAGAACCCGTGGCGCCTTACCAGGAGGTCGAACAGGTAGGTGATTACCTCGGTATCGGTCTGGAGCGAGCACTCATAGCCGTATTGTTCCGCATAGCGCCGATTCGCATCATAGCTCGAGATCTCGCCGTTGTGCACGACTGACCAGTTGAGCAAGGTGAAAGGATGTGCGCCGCCCCACCATCCGGGCGTATTGGTCGGAAAGCGCCCGTGCGCGGTCCATCCCCAGGCCTTGTAATCCCCTATACGGTAGAAGGCGCCGATGTCCTCGGGATAGCCAACTCCCTTGAACGTGCCCATATTCTTTCCCGAAGAGGCGACGAAGGCGCCGGGGATTGCCCCGTTGATGTGAAAGACATGCCGTGCCGCATATTCTTCCTCGTCCGCCTCGCTTGCCGCAAGCCTCACCGGATGGGGCGATGTGAAATACCTCCAGATGTCCGGCGCATTCCGGATGGCCTTCACACGGTCTACGGGGATGCGCTCCTGCTTCTCGCTGATGAAGTAGGTATCCAGGTATTCTTCGGTGGCCGCGCGTGCCTCCCTGCTTTCGTACATGATGTGAAATGCCCTGAGGTCGCGGTATTCCGGGTATATCCCGTATGCTGCAAAGCCGCCGCCAAGCCCGTTTGCGCGGTCGTGCATGACGGTCATCGCCTTCAAGATATCGTCTCCGCTGTGCAATCCCCCGCTGCGGTCCATGATGCCGGCGATAGCACACCCGGAAGGAATCCTGACGTCGCCTTCCCTTCGACCCATATAGCATCATCCCTTTCCGGTAGTCCTTCGGGCTGGCCTACCGCCTTTAAGATGCTGAAGGTATGTTGTGGGAAAGGCAGGCCGAGCCGTCGTTTTTCCCACAATGATAGGTTTCCGTTATTTCGATTAGGTATTCGAGATGTTTCAACTAGGTAAAGTGTCGGCAAAAAGCAGTGGGGCAAAAGGGACAGACCCTTTTGCCCCACTTTTGTCCCACACAGAGTGTGCGAAGGGGGCAGACCCTTTCACACGCCGTCTCGTTTTGTTAGCTGCGGACTTCGGCCCCTGTTGCAGATCTCACTTTTCCGATCAGGCGCTCATGTGCCTTGTCGACTTCTTCGCTTGTCAGCGTGCGGTCTCCTGCCCGATAGGTGAGCGCATATGCCATTGATTTCTTAGCCACTCCCACGCGCTTCTCATCACGGTACACATCGAACAGCTCTGCCTTTTCAAGCAGCTTCCCCCCGGCGCTCGACATGCATTGCACGAGGCGCTCATGGGTGATGTCCTCATCGACGACAAAGGCTACATCGATCGAGACTGCCGGAAACGTGGGGATATCCACGAATTCACGCGCGGGCAGGCTTGCCTTGATCAGGGTGCTCGCATCAAGCTCGAAAGCAACCACCGGGGCTTCCGCCTCAAAGGCGTCAACCGCCAAAGGATGAAGCTCCCCCACCCATCCGAGCAAGGAACCGCCAGACCAGACTTCAGCTGCCCTGCCCGGTTGCAGATGCGGCGCCTCCTCGGTGGCAACCGCCTTGAAGCGGAGTTTCGGGATCGCCAGTTCACGTGCGATGCTTTCGATCACGCCCTTGCCGTCAAAGAAGTCAAAGGTCTGTGGGGCTACATTCCAGCCGGCATCCGCCATAGCGCCGGCCATTACGGCCGCAAGCTTCTGTCGTTCTCTCGGGATCTTTTTGCCCTCTGCCCCAGCGAACACGGAGCCCAGTTCATACAGCTGGACGTTTTTCACCCCATGGTTTTGGTTGTAGGCGACCGACTTCAGAAGCCCGGGGATGATGCTTTGGCGCATGATCGACTGGTCGGCATTGATGGGGTTGATCAACTCGACCGGAAGCCCAAGGCCGGTCTGGTCCATACGCAGCTTTGCAAGCTCGTTCGGGTCGGCGAAGGAATAGGTCATAGTCTCATTCAGGCCGCATGCCCGCATACTTGCATGGATAATGTCGACCGTGCGCTCCTCGGCCGTCCGGCTTCCAATGCGGCCACGTCCGCCGGGAAGCGTCGCCGGAACCCGATCCATGCCATAGATCCGCAGCACCTCTTCGTATAGGTCGATCTCGCGCTCAAGGTCGGGTCGGAAGGTGGGTGCAATAATGCCCAGGCGGTTTTCGGCGATGTCGTCGACGATGCATCCGAGACGGCTTAAGACCTCTGCAATGAACTCATGCTGCATCTCCACGCCGACCAAGGCGTTGAAGCGGTCGATGCGGAACTCGAGGTGCTTCGGCTCCGAATGGACGGGCCACACATCGATGATGCCCCCGACCACCTCGCCGCCAGAGACCCCCGCGATAAGGGAGGCCGCCATAGCAGCGTTGAACTCGGTAGGATGGTCGTCGACGCCGCGCTCATAACGCATCGAGGCCTCGCTGATCAGCCCGAGGTTACGGCTTGTCCTGCTGGTGTGGGCTGTGCTGAAGGTGGCGGCCTCAAGGAGGATCGTTGTCGTATCGTCAGTCACCTCGGTATCTTGGCCGCCCATGACGCCGGCCAGCGCGACCGCACGCTCGGGGGTGGCGATCATCGTCATGTCGCTTTTCAGCACGCGCTTCTCGCCATCGAGCGTCGTGAACTTCTCACCGTCTTCGGCAGGGCGCACGACGATGTGCGCCTTCCCGTCGGCACTCTTGAGGGCATCGAAGTCGAAGGCGTGCAGGGGCTGCCCCAAGAGAAACAACACGTAGTTGGTTATGTCGACGATGTTGTTGATCGAGCGCGCCCCCGCGGCAGCCACCCGTTCGGCAAGCCAGGCAGGGCTTGGCCCCACCTTCACGTTCTTGATGATGCGTGCCGTGTAGCGCTGGCAGCGTGCCGGGTCGGTGACCTCGACTGTTGCGTAGTCGGAAGCCGCCTCGTCGTTCTCGTACAGCTCGTAGTCCGGCATGTGCATGTCCCTGCCGTACAGCGCGCCCACTTCGCGCGCCATGCCGACCATTGAAAGACAGTCGGGACGGTTCGGTGTGATCTCCAGGTCAAGCACCGTGTCGCCTAACTGCATGTAGTCGGCAAAAGGGACCCCGACCGGGGCATCGGGCGGAAGGACCATGATGCCGTCGTGCCCCGAACCGAGGCCGAGCTCACGCTCAGAGCAGTTCATTCCGCAGCTTGTCACCCCGCGCAACTTGGACTTCTTGATCTTTATGTCTCCTGGAAGAACCGCCCCGACCAACGCGACCGCCACGTGGTCGCCGGCATTGAAGTTCTGCGCCCCACAGACGATCTGCAGGGGCTCCGGCTGCCCGTCCTCGCCTATGTTCGCCTCCCCCACATCGACCTTCGTAACCCACAGGTGGTCTGCGTCAGGGTGGGCGGTTTTCTCAACGATCTCACCGGTCACGATCTTATCGAAAGCCTCTCCAAGCTTTTCGACGCCTTCCACCTCCGTACCGGTGAGGTCAAGCCGATCGCAAAGCTCCCCCACCTCTTCGGGCACGTCCACATATTCCTTCAACCAATTCAAAGATACTTTCATGTCTTCTCTTTCTCTTTTATCTCGCACATCCGCCAAACCGAGAAAAGGGGACTGTCCCCTTTTCTCGGTTAGAACTGGCGGAGGAAGCGCATGTCGCCTTCGACGAGCATACGCAGGTCAGGCACGTTGTATTTTAGACAGGCGATACGCTCGACACCCATGCCGAAGGCGAAGCCGGAGTATTCCTCGGGATCTATGCCCACGTAGCCGAACACATTCGGGTCGACCATGCCGCAGCCGAGGATCTCCAGCCAGCCTGTTCCTTTGCAGAAGCGGCAACCCTCCCCATGGCAGATGCCGCAGCTGACATCGACCTCGGCGGAAGGCTCAGTGAAGGGGAAGTAGTGGGCGCGCACCCGGGTCTTGCGGTCTTGCCCGAACATCTGCTTGCAGAAATAGTCGAGCGTGCCCTTGAGGTCGCCGAACGTGATGCCCTTATCAACTACAAGCCCTTCCACCTGGGTGAATTGAGGCAGATGACTTGGGTCGGCAACGTCGCGGCGATACACTTTGCCCGGCGCGATGATATAGATCGGCGGCTCCTGGTTTTCCATCACGTGGACTTGCACGCCGGAGGTCTGGGTACGCAGGAGCACGTCGCTCTCACCGGTGACCGAAGAGGCGTCGCCCGAAAGGTCGCGTACGTAGAAGGTGTCTTGGAGCCCGCGCGAGGGATGGTCGGCAGGGGCGTTCAAAGCCTCGAAGTTATAGTAGTCGGTTTCAACCTCGGGACCGTGGGCCACCGAATAGCCGAGCCCCAAGAATATCTCGGCGATCTCGTCGCTGATGCGGCTGATGAGGTGGCGGGTGCCCATCTGCTGTGCCCGGCCGGGCAAGGTGATGTCGACCGCACTCGCATCGATCTGCGCTGCCAGCTCGGTCGCGGACAGCTCTGCCTTGCGCGCATCGAGTGCAGCCTCGACC
>JAVBQH010000024.1:0-6911 GCA_031549175.1 Raoultibacter sp. | reverse complement strand
CCCTGTGGACAACAAGGGCAGAAAAGAAACCATAAAAAATAGGATGACCTGCGGTTTTGTATGATGTAAGATACAGATGACCCATTCAAAACATCAAGAATCAAGGGAATCGACGCCAAGCCTGTTCAAAGGAATGAGATGCAACGTTCTACTAGTTTTCAAGAAAGATCTTCTGCAAGCCCCTCGGGCTCCCTCGGGGGAAACAGGCAGCTGCCGCAAAACATCGAGGCCGAGAAATCAGTGTTGGCCGCTTGCATGCTCAGCCAAGAAGCGATAGAGGAAATCGCAACAAAGCTGAAGCCAGAGAATTTCTTCAGGCCGGCGCACCAACGGATTTTTGCCGGCGTCATGGACCTCTATGTCAGGCATATGCCGATCGACCAGATATCCCTTGCAGACAACCTGAAGGCTTCGGGGCAGCTGGAGGCAATCGGCGGCAAGGCCTATCTCATTGATTTGGCAGACAACACGTTTTCCTTGACAAGCTGGCAATACCATGCCGACATCGTGAAGAGGACGGCGATCCTGCGAGAGCTTGTAAAGGCATCGGCAGAAATAAACGCACTTGCCTACGACGCCCCGGACGATTTGGACGTTGTGGTGGAAGAGGCGGAGAAGACCCTTTTCAACGTTACGGAGAAGAGGATATCCTCCGACTTCAAAAAAATGGACGAGCTCCTCGAAAACTCGTTTGAAGAAATAACCAAGCTTGCCGAACAGAAATCGCATATGGCGGGTGTCCCCACCGGCTTCAAAGACGTTGACGGGCTCTTCTTCGGTCTTCGGGGCGGTGACCTGGTCATCCTGGCAGCACGTCCAGGCGTTGGAAAGACGGCCTTTGCCCTGAACCTGGCAGTGAACTCTGCAAAGTACGGAACATCGGTGGCCTTCCTTTCCCTTGAAATGAGCTCCTCGCAGCTCGTGCAACGTATCCTCTGCTCCGAAGCGCGTGTAAACCTCTCGAAGCTCCGTAGCGGAAGCATCGGCGAAGGCGACTGGTCGGCATTGGCCGATGCCCTCAACACCCTGTCGAAGCTCGACTTCTACATCGACGACACCCCTTCTCTCTCCATTCTCGAATTAAGGGCAAAAGCACGCCGCGAGTTGCGTGACAAGAAAAAGGGCCTCATCGTCGTCGACTACCTGCAGCTTATGCAGCCCCCCACCATCCGCCGCGATGGGAACCGCGCTGTCGAAGTCGGCGAAATATCCCGCGGACTGAAGATCCTTGCAAAGGAGATGGATATGCCGGTTGTGGCCTTGTCTCAGCTCTCACGCAGCGTCGAGATGCGCGGGAAGAAGCGTCCAATGCTTTCTGACCTGCGTGAATCAGGATCGATCGAGCAGGATGCCGATATCGTCATGTTTATCGACAGAAGTATGGACGAAATGGAGGCGGAAGGCGACGGCCGGCCCGAGTGGGGGACCGCGGAGCTGATTGTCGCAAAGCACAGGAACGGACCCACCAAGGATATAACCCTCACCTTCAACCCCGAGATCACACGATTCACAGACCATTATGACGATTCTAGAGTGGCGGGTTACGCCTAGGTTCTCACAGAGGGCCGAGAGCGCTACACTGGTTCCATGTCGAAACGCACTACATTCATCCATGCAGCCGACCTCCATTTAGGAGCTCCGTTCAGGGGCTTAAGGGGCCTGTCGGAAAAGTGGGCGGACCGTCTGCTTCTGGCAATCCCGGAAAGCTACGATCATCTGATCGAGGCCGCGCTGAAGCACAAGGTCGACTTCGTCATCATGGCCGGGGACATATTCGACTCGTCCCGCCCTTCGTATGCAGACTTCTTCCATTTCTTCAAAGGACTGAAACGCCTGGATGAAGCTGGGATCGCCGTCTACCTTTGTTCGGGGAACCACGACCCCTACACCACCTGGAAGCAAGACCTGTTCGCACTTCCGCCGAACACGCACCTCTTCCCTGCTGACAAGCCCGGTTTTGTCGTGTTCGAAAAAGAGGGGAGTCCTCTAGTTCTTCTCGGTGGGCGCGGATACTATACCCATGCCTGGCCTGCCGACGAAGACATTGCAGGGGGCATTTCCCGTGCGGCAGCCGAGAAGGCGACGGGCGTCCAGGCGCCGTTCGGGGTCGGTGTGGTGCATACCGGCCTTGACATCGACTGCACCAAGGCACCGACCGACCCGAAAAAGCTCCTTCATTCTGGAATGGACTATTGGGCCTTGGGCCATATTCACCTCAAGCAGGTATATTCCGAGGAAAACCCTCAACTGGTATTTTCCGGCTGTATCCAAGGGCGGGATATCAAAGAAACGGGGGAGCGCGGAATCTTCAAGGTGGTGCTCGAAGAGGGCGCAACCAACAAGGTAGAGTTTATCCCGACCGCCAGTGTGGTGTGGCAGCGGCTCTGCATCGATATTGGAGATTGCGCAAACCTGGTCGAAGTGAATGAGAAGATCATGCGGGAGCTGTTCCACGAGAACAGCAAGTCTCACTGCGAGGAGATGTGCGTTAGGGTCACCCTTGTCGGCAAAACCGAGCTCCATCGCGCCCTTGGCAACCCCGGCGTGTTGCGAGACATCCGAAAGAGCATCAACGATGCCTACCCCGTGTTCTTCTGTGACGCCCTGATCGACCGGACCGAAGCGGCGGTAGACAAGGAGGCATTGAAAAAGGAGGGGCTCTTCCCGGCGGTATTCATGCAGGTATCTTCTTCTTTCAAAGACGATCGAGACGAGCAGGTGGCTTACCTTCAGGAAGAATTCCTCGATTATGGCATGCAGTTGCCGAAAACCTGCGAGAAGCACATCGACGAACTGGCTGAGGAAGCCGAAAATCTCGTGCTTGACCTGCTCAGCGGGAGCTCATGATGGCGGGCAAGGCCTCCCGCGCCAGGGGCGGGGAACAAGGCGCAGGCGAGCAAAGGGTAAGCCCCTACTTTCTCAGCCGTATGAAGATCGACAGCTTCGGCGCTTTCGCGAACAGGACCATCGGCCCTTTTGAACCAGGCCTCAACGTCGTATACGGAAAGAACGAGGCAGGTAAGACCACGCTCAGCGCATTTTTCGGCGGCGTGCTGTTTGGCTGGGAAGAAGCCCGCGGGCTTCGCAACACCTACAAACCGAGCAATGCCGAAAGGGCGGGATCCCTGTTCTTTTCGGATACGGATGGCGGGAAAGAGCAGGAGTTTTCCCGCATCAAGAACACCGACGGCCTCGTAGGAGACACATCCCTTGTCGACGACATCGACAAGGAGACCTTTTCGACCATGTTCTCCCTTACCAGCGACGAGCTTCGCAGCCTTCGCAATACGACCGACGTAACGGCAAAGCTTTTGACGGCAGGGTCGGGCACAGGCGCATCCCCTGCCCATACGCTGGCGGAGTTGCAGGATAGGATCGCAAGCTATGTGTCGAAGGCTTCCGGGAACGAGCACTCGCTTCTGCTTCTCGAAGCCCAGCAGGAAGAACTTCGGGCCAAGATGGCCGAGGCGGCTTCAGAGGCAGAGCGCTTGAAGCACCAGGATAAGGAATTCCACGAACTTACCCCCCAAAGGGATGAGCTTATGATGCGGCTCGAAGACCTCAATTCGCAGATAGAGCAACTTAGCGCCTACAGGAGCACCCTCGACAAGCTCGATGGCGAGCAGGAAAAAAGGCTCAGCCAAAAGGAGGCGTTGCTTGAAGACGAAAAGGCGCTTGAGTCGGAAAGCCTCTTTTACGAAAACGCCCGGGGTACACAGAACAAGGCCCTGCGGACAAACGATGAATTCGTGATCCGCGACCGGCTCGATGTTCTCGCCGAAGAATGCAGCAAGAGCGACCATAGCCTCGACCTAGCCAAAGAGAACTACGCGAGCTCGAAGGCGCTCTACGAGGCCTTGTTGGAAGCGGATGACGTGCAGGAGCTGGAACGAAGGGCGAAGCAGCAGCGAAAGACGCAGATTGTGCTTTCGATCTGCCTCCCGTTGCTTTTTGTCGTCGCCGGCATTCCCGTTTTTATCCATGGCCGGGATATCAACAGCCTCTCGTTTACGGCGCTCGGCATCTGCCTCATACTATTCGCGCTGCTTTTGGCCGGAGCTGCTTTGGTGATGCTGTTCAGGCCGAACAAAGCGGAAGAGGCTTTGACCCAACGCAAGAAGGATGCCCAGTGGGTCATGCTGCAAGACAGGAAGAAGCTTGAGTCGTGCGAGGAAGATCTGCATAAGACCAACCTAAGGATCGGGGACTACCTTGATTCGATAGGCTTGCAGGCGGCACAGGGGTCCCTTCGGCGCGCGCGCATCATGCTTGACGAGATGAACGAGGCGCGGGGGAAGGAAGCCCTTGTTGCCCAAAACCAGCAGGCCCTCGTAGCCCAGCTTTCCGAAGTCGAAGAGGCGCTTGCAGACATCGGCCAACAAAGGAGGGGCATCTTCGAGGCTCTTTCCCTCGATCCGAGCACCCCGACGGCAAAAGTAGAGGCGCTGATCGAGCAGAAGGTGCAGCAACGTTATGGCCTGATGGAGGCCAGTGAAAACGTAAACCGACGTTATGGAGAGCTCAAGCAGGTGCTTTCACAGGCAGAACACCTCAAGAGGCTCGATGCGATCAAACTTGCCTACCAGCAGGTTCGGACACGCCAAAAGGAAAGCTCGCAGGATTTCGCCCGCCTGCTGTTGGCAAAACGCATGCTTGAGGCGACCATCGGCTCGTGGGAAAGCAAAAGCCAGCCCGAGGTGTACCAGCAGGCCTCCCGCCTGTTCTCCCTCATGACGGCTGGCAGGTGGGTTCAGGTCAGGATGTCGCCCGAAGGAAGGCTTCAGGTTGTGGATGAGGTGAAGACCGTCCGCGAGCCGGTGCATCTGTCGCTCGGAACATGCCAGCAGCTCTACCTCAGCCTGCGCATCGCGTTGCTTATGACCGCAGAGAATGTCGGCAGGATGGTTCCCATTATGGCTGACGACATCTTGGTCAACTTCGATGCCGAGCGGAGGCACGGTGCCGTCAAGGCCCTTGTCGAACTGGCGGAAAAGAGGCAGGTGATCATCTTCACCTGTCATGAAGAAGTTGTTTCGCTTATAGAATCGGCCGATCCGAAGGCCAAGGTCCTCGAACTGTAATATAATTTTATGTTCGTTGAGGTGAAATCGCCTACGACGAAAACGCACGGCGAAAAGCATGTGCAACAAGAAAGGAACGATATGCCCAGTACGGTTCTTGTCGGAGCACAATGGGGAGACGAAGGCAAAGGTAAGGTAACCGACCTCGTAGCGAAAGACTACGACTTCGTTGTTCGTTACCAAGGTGGAAACAACGCCGGCCATACGGTGATTCATGGAGACCGCAACCTTGCCCTCCACCTAATGCCCTCGGGCGTTATGAGCGAAAACGCCGTCCCCGTCATCGGAAACGGTGTCGTCTGCGACCCCGGCGTGCTTATCGAAGAAATGAAGATGCTTCAGGATGAGGGCATTTCAATCGACAACTTCAAGATATCTTGCGACACCCACCTTATCATGCCCTACCACAAGGATTTCGATGCCGCTGACGAGAAGCGCCTCGGCGACAACAAGATCGGAACCACGAAGCGCGGCATCGGCCCGTGCTACCAAGACAAGGCCGCACGCAAAGGCATCCGCGTGCAAGACCTTATGGACGAGAAGATTTTCAGGTTGAAGGTGGAAACGGCGCTTTCCCAAAAAAACCCGATCCTCGAAAAGATATACGGGATGAACACCTATACGGTCGAGGAGATCTGCGAGGAGTTCCTTCCCTATGCGCAGGTCCTCGCCCCCTACATGACCGAGACGGCGCAATTGCTCAACGACGCGCTCCGCGCAGGAAAGAACATCCTGTTCGAGGGTGCCCAAGGAACACTGCTCGATATCGATCATGGAACCTATCCCTACGTCACATCCTCTTCCTGCTGTGCGGGAGGTGCGGCAACGGGCACCGGTATCGGGCCGACCGCGATCAACAAGGTGCTCGGCATCCAGAAAGCCTACATCACGCGCGTGGGCGAAGGGCCGTTCCCGACCGAGCAGAAATATGCGGAAGACGGCGGAAGCCCCGAAGAGGCCGAGGTAGGCGAAGTCCTTTGCTCGGTCGGCCATGAGTATGGAACCACGACCGGACGCAAGCGCCGCTGCGGCTGGTTCGATGCCGTGATCGCACGCTATGCCGCCGAGGTCAACGGTCTGACCGACATTGCCCTGACGAAACTCGACGTACTCTCGGCCTTCGAGACGATCAAGGTGTGCACCGCCTATGAATGCGCCGGCGAGACCTTCGACTACTTCCCCATGCAGCAAAGCGTCCTTTTCCATGCAAAGCCTGTCTACAAAGAGCTTCCTGGATGGAAGGGTCACGACATCAGCGCCTGTCGCCGTTTCGAAGACCTGCCCGAGAACGCCCAACGATATATAGTGTATCTGGAAAAGATCACGGGCGTTCCGGTCACGATCATCGGAGTCGGGCCTGACCGAGAGCAAACCATAGTACGCGGCTGGAACAGCCGATAAGCACCACAGCAGCAAGCCTGCTCGTGCAAGCGTTTAGAAAGGAATGCTTGTGAACATCTTGGTATTAGGAGGCGGCGGTCGCGAACACGCAATCGCTTGGGCTCTTTCCAAATCCCCTCAATGCGAGAAGCTTTTTGCAGCTCCCGGCAACGGGGGCACCGCAGATATTGCAAAGAACATCTTGAACCTCAACATCGAAGACGGGGAGGCCGTCCTCGGGTTTTCCCGGGACAATGCGATCGACCTTGTGGTCATCGGCCCCGAAGCACCCCTCGTCGCAGGAGTCGCCGACGTGCTTCGCGAAGCAGGGATAGCCACCTTCGGCCCAGACGCCCAAGGCGCCCTGCTTGAAGGCAGCAAGACTTACAGCAAGCAGTTCATGGACTCAAACAATCTTCCGACCGCACGCTATGGCAGCTTCACCTCTGC
>JAVBQH010000078.1:0-15527 GCA_031549175.1 Raoultibacter sp. | reverse complement strand
CACTATAACGGCGAGCTTGTGCAAGGGCCGAACCCTGACCGGGGCTTCGTTTTCCAGCAGACGAACCTCTACCCCTGGCTTACCGTGTACAACAACATTGCCTTCGGCCTGAAGGCGCGCAGGGTGTACAAGGAACAGAAGCATCGCGTCCAGGAAATGGTCGACCTCATGGGCTTGAAGGGATTCGAGAAGTCGTATCCACACCAGATATCCGGCGGCATGGCCTCCCGCGCCGCCCTTGCCCAGACTTTCGTGCAAGATCCGGGCATTATCCTGCTTGACGAGCCGCTTTCGGCGCTTGACGCTTTCACAAGAGCCGTCATCCAAGACGAGGTGTTGCGCATGTGGAAGACGTTCGAGCCGATCATCCTACTGGTGACCCACGATATAGAAGAGGCTGTCTACCTGGCGGATCGCGTAGTTGTGCTGTCACCCCGCCCCGGTACGACGATTGCCGAGATAGCTATAGACATGCCACATCCGCGCAACCGCACCTCCGAGGCCTTCATTGCGAAGCGTCGTGAGATCAGGGACATGTTGGAGTTTGACTAGGTGAAAGGAGGCGAAACGGTGGACTATGCCATTTCGGAAGAGCATGCGTTGCCCTCGATGGCACCCCATGTAGGGAATGCGCCGAAGGAGCTTGAATATGCCCTCCCCGAGAAACGGCGTAAAATTCTGCGCGCCCGTCCCAAGCAGGCGGCAAAGATGCTCCTGCCCTTCGCTGGCATTTTCATCGCCTACGCCATCCACATGCTGGCCCCTAACACCTACCCTGCAGGCTACAGCGCGCCGTATTGGTCGTCTGCCCTGCTTATATCTGCGGGCCTATATGCATTGTTCTATGTGGCAGCTTTGCTCGTGGTTCCGATTCGCAAAAAGATGCTGCGTTTTGCCTGGCTGCTTTGTTTCGTCTTCCTCTTTATTGAGGCCTATGACGTTGCGACCCTCAAGACGGGGATGCTCAAGCTGCCCTTCATTCCGAGCCCAGACAAGATCATCGAACAGTTTATTGCCAATTTCGCGAACATTGTGAAAGCAGCCGGAGCCTCGCTTGAGCTTCTTGCCGTAGGGTTCGCCATCGGCTTGGTCTTAGGCCTGCTCTCAGGCGTGCTGTGCGGCTGCTCATACCTTGCGAACTACTGGGTTTCGCCCCTTCTCAAAATCATCGGCCCAGTACCAGGCCTGGTATGGCTCCCGGTGTTCGTTCTCAGTTTTAACTCGAGCCGCGCAGGCTCCATTGCCGCCGTCGTCATCGCGGTGTGGTTCCCGCTGACCCTTATGCTCTCGAACGCGATAAAGAACACAGACCGCGACTACATAGAACGCGCCCAGACCCTTGGCGCTTCGAAAACCCATATCGTGCTCCACGTCATGATGCCCGCCGCCGTGCCTGCGTTTGCGAATGCGCTGTTCATGGCGCTTGCCGGATCCTTCGGTGCCTTATCGGCGGCCGAGCTCTGCGGAGTCAAGACCGGTCTTGCGCTCGCGGTGAAGCAGATGGGCACGGTGGCCAACTTCGGCGTCGTGTTTGCCTATGTGATTGCCATGATCCTCATTTTCTCGACCCTCACACTCATCATGTTTGCAATTCGCAACTGGCTATTGCGCTGGCAGAAGGGTCTCGTGCGTTGGTAGGAGAATAAAAGCAGTCAACAGAGTGCCTGCGGGCACTGTTGGAATAGAGCGGTTACCTATAAGGAGGGTATTTTATGAAAGACATGAATGATGGAAGTTTGAACAGGCGCTCATTCTTCAAGATGGCGGGGGTCGCTGCAGCTGCAGTTGCAGCCTCCGGAACGCTTGCCGCATGCAGCCCTGCCTCGCAGGGCTCGGGCAGCCAGAGTGCGACAAGCCAGGCAGGCTCCAAGGATCCTTTTGACAGCACCAAAGGGGGCAACACGCCTGCAACGATCGGTTATTGGGGCGGATCGCCCTGTGAGCTGCCGGTCTACATCGCGATCATACACAACTACTTCCAAGAGGCCGGCATAGAGCCGAATATCATCAAGATCACGAGCGATACCTCTATCCTGCTTGCGAACGATGAGATCGACTGCTTCGAGGCCACGCCCGGCGACTTCATGGCGCTTTACAACGGTGAGAACATGAAGCTGCTCGACACGATCCACGTAGGCTGCTGGTCTGGCGTGACGAAGAACCCCAACATCAAGAATTGCGCCGACCTTGTTGGCAAGAACGTGGGCACGAGCATGATCAACGGCCCGGCTTACACCGAGGTACAGGCGCTTTGTGCGCGCCAAGGCGGGGACAATTCGAAGATCAACTGGGTCACCTACAGTGGTAGCCTGCTTAAACAAGCGCTTGACAGCGGAGAGGTCGACGCGGTCTGTGGCGGCGACGCGTCTATCTACCCTATCAAGGAGACGGACAGCGCAGCGCAGTTCTTCTACATCTCGGCGCAGGAATTGGGTGAATACTACTGCTGTTTCATCGGATGCAACTCGCATTCGCTTGAGAAGAGGCCTGAGTTGGGAGACAAGTTGACCATGGCGTTCGCCAAGGCCATCGACTATATCAACCAGGATCCCGACCGGGCGATCAACGAGTCTATGGAGCAGGGCTACGCCTCCTCCAAGTTTCCGGACATCCAGCGTAAGCTTACGCGCAACTATATGTTCAACCATGGCAACAAGGACGACATGTTCAAATCCGTCAAAGAGCGCTGGCAAGAGCTCTACGATGCCCACCTCCTTGCTCAGGCACCTGCCGACACGTCGAAGGTGTCCACCTATCTCGACGGCCTTACCAATCAGGTCATCGATTGGCATGGAGATGTGGCGGTGGCAACCGCCGACAAGAACGGAGCTGCTGCGAACCTCGCCAAGAGGGGGTCGGCCTACGTCAATTAACAAAAAGGAGCGGGCAGGGATTGAAGGCGAAAGGGGAGGCGCGCCTCCCCTTCGTCGGCCTTAAGACTAAAGGAAGAAGAGACGAGCAGCACATGAGGTCTTTGATTATACATAGTTTGAAGATGCGTAGGGTTCAGACGATTTCGGTTGTACTCTCGATCACGTTGAGTGTGGCGGTCATCTTGGTGCTCTGCCTCGTATATGGTGGAGTGATGCGGGGAATCGAGGTCTCCGGCCAGCGCGGCGGCGCACAGATTATGGTGATTCCCCCGAGCGCGGAAAAATACGTGACGGATACCGAGCTTTTATATACCGGTGTGCCGGCTCCCATGTACATGGATCAGGCAATAGTGGCAAAGGTCTCCGCCATCGACGGCATCGAACAGGCGAGCCCCCAGTTTTTTAGCCAGACTCTCGACCAGAGCTGCTGTTCGGCAACTTCCGAAACGCGTTTGATCGGTGTGGACTTTGCAAGCGACTTCGTTATCAAACCTCTATTGCCGAACGGGTCGGCGACAGACTTGGCAGATGACGAAGTGGTTGTCGGGTGCCGCGTCGACGGCATCGTCGACGATAAGATCACGATCATCGGAAAACAGTACCGTGTTGCTGCGATTATGGCCGAGACGGGAGCCGAATTGGACGCGTCAATCGTTGCGGGTATCGATAATGCACGCAACATTTCGCGGACGACGGCAGGATATGAGAATTATTGGAAGAAATACGGCGACCCCGGCACCCTCGTCTCCTGCATTATGGTCAACGCCACCGACGATGAGGCGGAGTACGCACGGGTTCTCAACCGGCTTAATCTTATCGGCGGAATTTCCTACGTCGAGCATTCACAAACAGCCGAGCGAGCGCAGGCTTCGCTTTCCTCAGTATTTGTCCTGCTTGCAGGGGCGGCTATCATTATGATCGTCATATCCCTCGTGCAGTTGTTTGCCCGGTTCTATTCGTGTGTCTGGGACCGAAAGAGCGAGCTTTCGCTTTACCGCGCGGTCGGTGCGAGCGTTTCGCAGGTGAGGCGTATCATCGGCGGGGAGATCGCCTGCATGGTGGCCGTCGGGCTTGTTTTCGGGTTTGTCTGCGGGGCATTGCTGAGCGAGGGTCTTATGTGGATGTTAAACGACAGCAGCGCCTTCCCCTTTGTCTCCCTAGACATCTTGACGGTTCTCGGCATTGCACTCGGCATCGTTGCCCTGTTTGCATTATTGGCGAGTTTGGCGGTCATGGTGCCTCTCACGCAGATTGCGCGTCTCGACCCAAGTTTCGCTATGCAACAAGGAGATATAGATTGAGGGAGGCCACAATGCACAATACATCGCTTAAGGCGTCAAACCTTGGAAAATCCTATGACGGCGTTTCCATCCTGGAAGAGGTGAGCCTATCTGTCTCACCTGGCGTTTCGGTCTCGTTCGTATCGCCTTCCGGGTCAGGCAAGTCGACCCTCCTCTCGATGTTAGGGCTCTTGTTGACGCCCGATAAAGGCAGCATTGAGATAGATGGGTGTCCTGTCTTGGGGCTTGGTGAACGTGAGCTCTCAACATTTCGGCGGGACAAGGTCGGGTTTATATTCCAGCATACCCAGCTCATCGGCTCACTCCGAGCCCTCGAGAATGCGACGATGCCTGCAAGCTTCCTGCAAAAACCCAGTTTCGAGCCTCGAGCCAGGGCGCAGGAGCTGATGGAGTCCCTGGGGCTTCAAGACCGCCTGTTCCACTATCCCTATCAGCTGAGCGTCGGTCAGAAAAGACGCATTGCCACGGCGCGCGCCCTGTTGCTCGACCCGGCAATCATCATAGCGGACGAGCCGACGAACGACCTTGATCCCGGCAGCGCCCAAAAGGTAACCGATACCCTGTTCGGGCACGTGAGGAACGGGGGCATCCTCCTCTATGCGACACACGACCCCGAGCTTGCAAATCGTGCCGACACGGTTATGCGCCTCGAGGGGTTTTCGTTTCGCTAAAGCCGGTCAACGCGGAGCGATCCGGGCGTATCTGCCTACACCCTCATTTTAGGAAGATCGGCTTTATCGGGGTTCGCCATTATGAGCTGTATGAGGGCAAGCACGCAGCCAATCCCGGCGGCAGCCCAAAGTACCGGAGCTGTTTGATGGCAATGCATCTCGGGCGAAGAGCAGATGCCGATACCGAGCGGAGTGGTGATGAAAAGTGTTGCCCCTAAGGCGACAAGGGTGGCGAACGCCCCGACCAGACGCCCTTCACGCGTCTTTGTGAACAAGGCAGCACCTGCGATGAGCAGTGCTCCGACACTTGTAACGGTGGTTGCGACGAAGGTCCAGTGGCATTTCATGGGCACGCTTCCCGACACGCACTCGATCATCTTCGTACAGCCGCCCATGCCGACCGAAACCCCAATGACGGCAAGTATGGCGATAATCTCGATCACAGAGAGGATGACCCAGGTACGCTGTCTCATGAGAGCTTCTTTCTACACGGGGTTGCAATGAGGATATTAGTATAAAGCATATATAAGACTATATCTATTAAATTATGGGATCTATCGCCTTGAGCCTTAGATCGTCTTTGGAAAGGCTTTATGAACGAGGGCTGGGAAGAATAAACGTTAAGCGAAGCCAAGGGCAATATAGGTCCCCCAGTATGCTATAGTCGCTTTGCCAGGCCAGTTTTGTTCAATAGGGGACACGATGGCAGAAGAGCCGCAAACAGACCAGCAATTCGACACCCAATCCGTCATGAACCAGCTTAAGGGCGACCGGTTTCCCGATGCAGATTGGGCAAACCTGCTCGATACCGACACCAGGGATTTCTTCGATACGCTTATCTTCGAGAAGGGGATGCAGCGAAGCGATATAATCCGCAAGGCGGGGATCTCGCGGACCTATGGCTACCAGATCATGGACGGGACCCGGGTGGGCAAACGGGATTATTACCTGAGCATCGCCTTCGCGCTCGGCCTTGACCTGCGGATGGCGCAGCGCCTTTTGGCGGTCACCAAAAGCGGCGGCCTGCATCCCTTGATCAAGCGGGATGCGGCGATCATATTCGCGCTGAACCATGAATACGACAACGACAAGCTCTACGAGTTCCTGACCGAGCTCGGACTTGAGCCGCTCGACCCCGGTTTCGAAGAGCAGGGGGGCAGACCGAGAAAAGGGGACAGTCCCCTTGTCTCGGTCTGCCCCCATCTTTTATCCCAGCTTCACCTCGCTACGGGAGGATTTGCTGTCTTCCGGATAGAAGATGACCTTTGTGGGGGAGAGCTTGGTAGCAAAGATGAAGTCCGCCCCGTCCGATGAGGTGGAAAAAGTTTTGAACTGCGTCTCCTTCCCGTCGGAAACGACGGAGCAATATACGGGAATGATCATCTTGTTGTTCTTCATGGAAAGTATGTTGAAGCCGCTGCCTTTGCACGAGATTACGGTGTTTCCGCTGTCGTTCGTGGTGACTGCGACATCGGTGATGGTATAGGTGTTCCCGTTTGACTTGATGGAGATAGGGAGGCCGCTTGCCTTGCCGCTGTTTCCACCATTACCGTTTGAGCCTCCGTCCGAGCAGCCCGCCAATACAACCATTGTGCAGAATAAGAGGCAGAGAGCGAATGCGAAAATGCTCGATTTTTTCATTTGGACTTTCATGGGAACCAGCCTTCCTTAGTGTCTTCCCTCATATTCGGGAACTCCCGCATGAAAGAAGTGTAGGATTTCGGCGCGGCTGCGTGGTCTGCCTCCAGCAGACAGTTCGGCCGGGTGAAGAACCCAGGTGTGAGGCAGGGACAGGCCGAGAAAAGGGGACTGTCCCCTTTTCTCGGCCTGTCCCTGCCTCACACGATGGGGACGGGTTGGTCGCCTGAGCCGTCGGGGCGGATCATCCACAAGGCTTTGCCGGCGTTGCCGTTTTTGTAGATGATCCAGTTCTTGGTGACGCAGATCCCGTTGCACTTGTTTTTGCTGAGGACCGTCCGCTTCGTGCCGTCAAGCGCCATCTTTTCAAGCTGCAGGCCGTCGGGGCTTGCGAACACCAGGCCATAGGGACTGGCGTTGATATAGGAATATGAGCCGTTGTACAGCAGGGTGATGTCGCTGCCGTCAAGGTCCGCCACGTAGAGGTCGTTTTCGGTAAAGTCGCTGAAGTAGATTTTATCCCCGTAGGCAGACATCCAGGCGGCGCGGTTGTCAAAGAGTTTTTTACTCTGCCCTGTCTCAAGGTTCGCGCAGTAGAGGGATTCTCCGTCGGAAGTGTTCGCAAAGTACTGGTAGTTGCCCACTATGTTGCGGTAGTAGACGGCATTGTAGTCGCTTACCTTTTTCAGATCGGTTCCATCGAGATTGATCGAGTACAGGTTGAGATGATCCTCGCCATTCTCATAATAGAGCTTGCCGTTTGCGGCAAATACATCTTCGACTGCAACGGTTCGGAGGATTTCAGTTCTGCCTGTCAACGGATCGGCACTCATAAGGTCTCGTTCGGTGGCGTAGTAGAGTTTCCCTTGATAGTAGTTGAGGGATTTCGCGTCCTTTGCGGCGACCGCCTGGCGCCCCAGGGTGCCGTCTGCGTTGAGCACGAAGATGCCGTCCGAAAGGGCAAGGTAGGTCTCGTCGTCTCCGTCCACGGCGAAGCCGCCGCTTGAAATGTTGCCGCTGAGGTTGCCGGTGGCAGACGAATCGAAGAGGCGTCCCTCTGACGGGGTGGCGACCGAGGTGGAAGGGCTGATCGTCATGTCGGCCCCGGTGCCCCCCAGGCCAAAAAAGGTATAGGCGCCCCAGCCGACCAGTGCAAGGGCAAGGACCCCGGCCCCTATCCCACCCCAGAGCTTCAGCCCCTTGTGCGATCTGCCATCCAGATAGCGGACGATCTGCCCGACGTCTTGGAAGCGGCCGGTCGGGTCGAAGGCGATGCAGCGGTTGATAAGCTTGAGCAGTTTCTTGTTGGTGATCTTCTCATTCAGGTGCTGCCGGTTCGGGCTGCCCGTATACAGGTAGATAAGCACGATGCCAAGGGCATAGATATCGGTTTGCGGCGTCGATTGGGCATAGCCGTATTGCTCGGGCGGCGCGTAGGGGAGCGTGCCGACGTATTGCGTATCGGAGTCCGCCCCTGGCTTGAACACGCGTGCGATCCCGAAGTCGGTCAGGACAAGCGAGCCGTCAGGCTTCATGATGATATTTTGCGGCTTTATGTCGCGGTGTATGACGGGGGGCTGCTGTCCGTGCAGGTAGGCCAGGATATCGCAGAGCTTGCGGGTGACAAGGAAAACCTCCTGGGCGCTGAAGGTGCCGCGGGCTATGACCTCGTCAAGCGGGTGACCGGGTATGTATTCCCGGACGATAAAGCTTTTCGTGTCGGTAATGACCAGCCGATAGGTCTTTGGGATTCCGGGATGGTCGAGTTTTGAAAGGATATCCCATTCCGCATCGGCGCGATCACCGGAATCACGCGAGGTGACACGGAGCACGGCGTGGGTCCGGGAGGTCTTCTCGACAACAAGGTACACCTCCTTGCCGGGGGCGTGCTTTAGGCAGCTTTCGAAATCGTAGTGCGCGACGATCTCCGGCGGCCATTCTGTTGCTTCCAGTTCCTGGGAAAGCGTTTCCTGGTAGGAGCTGAGAAACTTTTCGATGTCATTCATGGGTGTTCCTCCGCTGCCACGTCATTGCTACAGTATACGTAGAATCTACGGCGAAGTCATATAGTTTTGCGAGGAGGCCTGGTTTTTCTCAGTCCTCCTCGCCTTCTTGTCGGTCATACCTGCTCTGTGGTTCGGGCATGTTTTCCTTGGAAAGGGGGCGCCTGTCCGCCCGACGACGGTGCGACTTGGGGGGCGGGTGCATGTGGGTGGATGCCTTTCGGTGCAGGCCAGGAAGGGGAAGCCGGCGATGCCGGCAAGGCCTGGGCGGGTGAGGGGGCCGGCCATGATGGGGTGGCGGGGGTCACGGCCGACCCCTGCTCCGATGTCTGCGCCATGGAATGTGCCGGCTTGGGGCCGAGCAGCTGCGCTATCACATGGGGCACGAGGTTGACGGGCATCTGATATCCGTCGAGGTCGATAAGGTAGAGGGCAAAGGGAACCTCGACGGCTTGGAGCTGGTCGCCATATTCGCGTACGACGGTGACCATCCCTTGGGCACGCACAAGCGCACCTTGACGCTCAAGGATGGTTACGGTCGGGTCGACCACCACCCCATAGCACGGCGTCCCTTGTTCCTGTCCGCCGTAGTATGAGAATGCGGCGCGAACCTGATGTTCGAAGGCATTCATGAAGGCTGCCAACTCGTGGTCGTTGATCTGCAGCTTGTCTATCGGGCGCATGGCATGGATGCGCTTCTTTACGGCTTCAGGAGCCCTGAAAAGCTGCGCGTTGAATTCGACCGTCGTGCCATCGGCACGGAAGAACGCCTCCTTGAACAGGTTCCTATAGGCTTCTTCAGGGCTCTTACTCCTATTGCTGAAGGTAAGGAGGATGCCCTTCCCGATCATTCCCAGTGCCACCACCCCCAAGAGCCAGAAGAAAAGCCCGGGGAAGCAGAGGACGGCGAAAATCCCCAAGGGAACCCCGAAGACGAGGAGCGCGATGCCGCCGACCCGCCGGGCAGCCAAGCCTTTTTCGCGCGTGATCTCTTGCCGGACGAGCCAATTCAGAAAGGCCGGGTCGGGTTTCGTCTCTGCAAGGGGCAGCGAAGCGATCACGTGGCTTTGCCTGACGACAGTCTTGTTTCCGACCTTTACCTGGATCGATTTCTCCATGATATTCCTCCTCGGGCTTCTGCTGAGGCATGGGCGCGGCTGCATCCAACAACCCCGGGCTCCTCCTTGATAAAGCGAGTATATGGCCGGGCAGGCTGCAGGTGGTCTGCGTGGAGCAGACAGTTCGCGCCCAGCGGAGGGGTTGGGACAGGGGGCAGACCCCTCCGCCCCACTCGCGCGTTGCCGGATTGAAAACCGTGGATTATTGATAAATACTTGGCCGAAAACAGCTCGAAACATTTCGTCATTAGTTTGTATATGCTTACAATTACTGGTATTCCCTTAGAAGACCGTGTTAGGGTAGTAGGCAAGGCTGGGAAATCCATAGGCTATGGAAATTAATGACTTTGCAGGTGAGGAGTGCCTTAAATGGCAAAGATTTCAGAAAAGTATGGCACGTTCGTATTCAACGACTACACCATGAAGGAGCATCTTCCCTCGACGATCTATTCGGCGCTTGAAGATACGATAAAAAAAGGCAAGCCGCTCGACCCTGAGGTTGCCAACGTCGTCGCCCATGCGATGAAGGAATGGGCGATCGAGCACGGGGCAACACACTTCACCCACTGGTTCCAGCCGCTTTCAGGCATGACCTCCGAAAAGCACGACAGCTTCCTGAGCCCCGCCGGAGACGGCCGTGCGTTCATGTGCTTTTCCGGAAAAGAGCTCATCCAAGGAGAGCCCGATGCGTCGAGCTTCCCGTCAGGCGGGCTGCGCGCGACCTTCGAAGCACGTGGCTATACCGCCTGGGACCCGACAAGCTATGCCTTCATCAAGGACGAAGTGCTCTGCATACCTACCGCCTTTTGCAGCTACACGGGGGAGGCGCTCGACAAGAAGACCCCGCTCCTGCGCTCCATGGCTGCGATCGATACCCAGATGAACCGTGTGTTAAGCCTCTTCGGTGAGCCGAACCAGCATGTGGTCACCACCCTCGGCGCCGAGCAGGAGTACTTCCTGATCTCCGAAAAGGATTACGAGAAGCGGCAAGACCTGCTCCTGACGGGGCGCACCTTGTTCGGGACCGATCCCTGCAAAGGCCAAGAGCTGGAGGAGCATTATTTCGGGGCCATCCGCCCGACGGTCAACGAGTTCATGAAAGAGCTCGACGACGAGCTTTGGGCGTTGGGCATTCCCGCAAAGACCAAGCACAACGAGGTGGCGCCCGCACAGCACGAGCTTGCCCCCATCTTCACCAACACCAACCGGGGCATCGACGAGAACCTGTTGACCATGGAGAAGATGCGTCTGCTCGCGTCGCACTATGGGCTGGTATGCCTTCAACACGAAAAGCCCTTCCGCGGGATCAACGGGTCGGGCAAGCACAACAACTGGTCAATTGCCGCAGGGAAGAAGAACCTGCTTGAGCCGGGAGACACCCCTATCGGCAACCTGCGGTTCCTTGTGATTTTGGCAGGCATACTCGAAGCGGTCGACGAATACCAGGGGCTGATGCGCATGTCCATCGCTTCTGCGGGCAACGATCACCGCTTAGGCGCCGACGAGGCCCCTCCTGCAATCGTCTCTGTCTTCTTGGGCGACGAGCTGACCGAGGTGGTCGAAGCCATCATCACCGGCAGCGACTACACAGCAGTTCGGAAAGAGGCTATGGACCTGGGCGTCGACGTGCTGCCTAACTTCGTGAAGGACACCACGGACCGCAACCGCACAAGCCCCTTCGCCTTCACGGGCAACAAGTTCGAATTCCGCATGCCCGGCTCTTCGGCAAACCTCTCCGACGCCAACATGATCCTCAACACGGCCGTAGCGAAAAGCCTCAAGGAGTTCGCCGACGCCATGGAGGGTATCTCGAAGGAGCAGTTCGAGGAAGCGGCCCTCAGCCATATCAAAAAGACCTTCGCAGACCATCAGCGGATTATCTTCAACGGCAATGGCTATGCCAAGGAATGGCAGGACGAGGCAAGGCAGCGGGAGCTCCTGAACTATCCGACGACTGCAGACGCCTTGCCCTGCTTCGTCGAGCAGAAGAGCATCGACCTGTTCGAGGAAATGGGGGTCTTGTCGGAGTCCGAGGTGCTCAGCCGTTATGAGATCAAGCTTGAAAAATACAACAAGCTCCTCAATATCGAGGCTCGGGTCATGCTCTATATGTCTCAGCGGACCTATCTGCCCGCCATCAACGACTATGCGGCCGACGTTGCCAGCAATATCTCCGCCGTCCGCTCGGTGAATCCCACGGCACCCCTTCGCCATCAAGAAGAGATGCTCGAAATCCTGCTTGCAGGCATCGATGAGGCGGCGTCGCAGGAAAAGCTGCTCAAAGAAGCCCACGACAAGGCAGAGGCGATCGAGGACAGCCAAGAGCGGGCGAACTGCTATGCGCATGAGGTGGTGCCCGTGATGGAGGCGCTCCGCAACGTCGTCGACGCGCTCGAAGATGTCACCGAGCGCAGCTACTGGCCCGTGCCGACCTACAACGACCTGCTGTTTTACGTGTAGACCAGCAAAGTGAGAAAAAGAGACGGTCGCTTTTTCTCACTTTTCCTCATTCAGTCTGTGCAGAGGGGTCTGCCTCCCTGCACAGACATTTCGCCCCTCACCAAAAAAGCGTCCACACTTGGGCTGATTAGAGTACAATGTACGGACTCAAAGGCGGCAGAGGGTAATTCGATGGAATTGGCAGAAGGGAACCTACGATGGCAGAGCTCACGGCAGTAGACTACATCTGGAAAAACGGGAAGATGGTTCCATGGGAAGAGGCAACGACCCATGTGCTCTCCCACTCACTTCACTATGGATCTGCGGTTTTCGAGGGAATCCGCTGTTACCAATGCCCCGAATCAAAGAAAAGCTTCGTCTTCCGTCTGCGCGAGCATATGGAGCGCCTCCACCGAAGCTGCAAGATATCATTGATCGACCTGCCGTATTCGGTCGACGAGCTGTGCGCTGCCACGGTCAAGCTCATCAGGGAAAACAAGCTTGAATCATGCTATATCCGCCCTATAGCCTATCACGGGTATGGCGGTATGGGGGTCGATCCGTCCGACGCCCCCATCGATGTCGTCATTGCGGTCTGGCCCTGGGATGCCTATCTGGGTGAAGGCGCCTTGCAAAACGGCGTCGCCGTCGGCGTCTCATCGTGGCGCCAGCGCTCGATCAACGCACTGCCGCCTGCCGTGAAGTCGACGGCGTCATACATGAACTCGATCCTTGCCAAACTCGAGGCCAAACAGCACGGCTACGTGGAGGCCATCATGCTCAACGAGGCGGGGCTCGTCTGCGAAGGCACCGGCGAGAACCTGTTCATTATCCGTGACGGCATCCTTTCGACGCCCCCCCTTTCCGACGGCGTCTTGGAAGGCATTACGCGGGATTCGATCCTTTCGATAGCCTGTGAGCTTGACATCCCGGTGGTTGAGGAAAGCCTGACCCGCTCGGACCTCTATATTGCGGACGAGGTCTTTATGACGGGGTCGGCAGCCGAAGTCACGCCTATCGGAAGCATCGACGGCCGCGAGATCGGCAAGCCGGGCGAGATCACGCTCACCTTGCAAAAGAGATATTTTGAGATCGCCTATGGCCAAATCGAAGAGTACGGTGATTGGCTCACGGAAGTATAAAGGCGGGCATCAAGCCTTCCTTCAGTTCTTTGCGATTACGATTCAACAGGAAGGTTTATGGTGCGTCATGGCAAGAAGGATCCTCACATACGACAGCACGCTGCGCGACGGGGAACAGAGCGAAGGCATAGTCCTTTCCCTCGAAGACAAGCTGCGCATAGTCGAGCGCCTCGATGAGTTCGGCATCGACTTTATCGAGGGCGGCTATCCCGCATCCAACCCGAAAGACATCGCATTCTTCGAGCAGGTGCAAAAGCTCGACCTCAAGCATGCCCGCATTTCGGCATTCGGGTCGACATGCAGGAAAGGGGTGCCTGCGGAAGAGGACGCCGGGCTCAAGGAGCTGGTGCAATCAGGCGCCTGCGCCTGCGCCTTGGTAGGCAAGACCTGGGACAAGCAGGTCATCCATGCCCTGCAGACAGAACTGGAAGAGAACCTGCGCATGATCGGCGATTCGGTCGCCTACATGAAAGGCAAAGGCTTCCATGTGGTCTTCGACGCCGAGCATTTCTTCGACGGCTACAAGGCGAATCCCGAATACGCCATCGCCTGCCTGCGCGCCGCCTTCGAGGCCGGCGCCGACTCGATCGACCTGTGCGAGACCAATGGCGGCGCCCTGCCGTTCGAGGTCGAAGAGATTACTGCCAAGATGGTCGAACTCTTCCCCGACCAGGCTTTCGGCATCCACTGCCACAACGATTCGGGCTGTGCGGTTGCCAATACGCTTGCGGCTGTGCATGCCGGTGCGAAGCAGGTCCAAGGCACGATCAACGGCTATGGCGAACGAGTCGGGAACACCGACCTGCTTGTGGCGATTGCCGACCTTGAGCTGAAGATGGGCTACACCTGCGTCGGCGAGGAAAACCTTTGCCAGCTCACAAGCGTCGCGCAGTTTGTGGCAGAAACCTGCAACCGCGCCTTGCCGGGCCATTACCCATACACCGGGGCATCTGCCTTCGCCCACAAAGGCGGGCTCCACGCAAGCGCCATCGCCCGGTTTCCCGAGGCTTATGAGCATGCTGACCCCTCCCGGGTCGGCAACAGCACGCGGATGCTCGTCAGCGAACTGGCTGGCAAGGCATCCCTGGTCGCAAAGGCCCAAAGCTTAGGCATCGACCTCTCTGCCGACCCGGGCAGGACGCAGGAGATCCTTGACGACATCAAGCGGCTCGAGCACGAGGGTTACAGCTATGAGGTGGCGGACGGCTCACTCGCAATCCTCCTGCAATCCCATCTTGGTCGGTTCACCTCGCATTTCCACCTCGAAAGCTTCAGGGTGATCGTGGACGACCGCGAAGACACGGGCGCCCGGGCGAAAGACGCCATGAGCGAGGCCACCATCAAAATCCACGTGGGAGACGAGCGCTACGTCGCCACGGGTGAAGGCACGGGACCCGTCGGCGCCCTTGACACGGCCTTGAGAATGGCGATAACCGAATACTATCCCGAGGTTGCCGACATCGAGCTGGTCGACTTCAAGGTCCGTATCCTTGACGAGAATGTCGGCACGGACGCAATTACACGGGTTGTCATCACTTCAAGGGACAAGCAGGGCAGTTGGGGTACTATAGGCGTATCGGAGAACATCATCGAGGCATCGTGGAACGCCTTGGTAGATGCGATTGAATACGGCCTGATGAGAATGGGGAAGTAAATGGGCAACCTCAGAACGCGAGAAGTGGAGGACCTGTTGACCGTCCTCTCGAACCTCGACGACAAAGACGACCTTTACTGCCTTTTGGAAGACTTGTTCACGATACGCGAGATCAAGGAGACCTCACAGAGGCTCGACGTCGCCCGGCTCCTGTCGCAAGGAAAGTCCTACAACGTCATCGAGCAGACCACGGGGGCTTCCGCAACCACAATCGCCCGGGTGTCGAAATGCCTCAGCTATGGGGCGGGCGGCTATGCCAAGGCCCTGGCAATATTGTCTGAGCTTGATTAGTGGGACAAAAGGGACAGACCTCTTTGTCCCATGGATAAAGACGAAGATGCATAAACTAGGGGATGAATAGGATGAAACGCTTGTTGGTGGTCGTTGATTTTCAGAAGGATTTCGTCGACGGCTCTCTGGGCTTTCCAGGAGCCGAGCTCCTCGAAAAGCCGATCACAGAAAAGATCGCCGAATACCGGGAGTCCGGGGACGATATCGTGTTCACCCTCGACTTGCATACGAAAACCTATCTTGACACGCAAGAGGGGCACAACCTTCCCGTCGAGCACTGTATGGAAGGCTCCCCCGGACAAGAGCTTTATGGCGAGGTCGGACAGCTGGCTAAAGACAGCGACCTCAGCTTTGCCAAAGGGGCCTTCGGCTCTCTTGGCCTGTCGGAATACCTCTG
>JAVBQH010000028.1:0-5945 GCA_031549175.1 Raoultibacter sp. | reverse complement strand
GTTATCGAAAGGTAATGAACCCGTCACCAATATCCGGGATGCCGCACGGGGCCTGCCGGGCCCCTATGGTCTGGCCCAGGTACGTGCAAGCGCCAGCAAAGGGCCTTTCTCATTGGCCACCTCGCCGTTTATCACCGCCTCGAGGGCCTGTTCAAGCAGCAGGCGGATGCGGGGGCCGGGCTCTACCCCCAAAGAGACGAGGTCGTGCCCGTTGATCTCGAGGTCTTTGACCGAGAATGCCTCTTCTCCTTCGAGGATTCCCTCAAGTATCTTGCCGAGCTCGATCGCGGTGTCTTGCTGCGGCTTGCAGCGGGGGGCCTGGGACCGCGCATCACCCAGCTTGAGGTCGACCAGGGCACGGAAGAGCGAAGGATCCATATCGGTCTTGTGCATGAAGCGGCGTACTGCGCTGCTCGTGGTGCCTATGTCGTCGTCGTGGTGCCTTACCAAGAGCAGCACGTCTCGGGCAAGCTTCTTCGGCAGCTTGAGGCGCGCCATCACATCCTGAGCGATCCCGACGCCTATTTCGGCGTGCCCATAGAAATGTCCCTGGCCGGATGCATCGGTGAAGAAGGCGCTCGGCTTGCCGATGTCGTGGAAGAGGGCAGACCAGCGCACCAGGGGGTAGCCGGGCGTCTGCTGGACGACGTAGGCGGTGTGCTCGAGGACGTCATAGATATGGTAGGGCGTCTTTTGGTCGAAGCCTTGCATCGCCATGATCTCGGGGATCACGGCACCGATAATATCCGTGCAGCCCATGAGGCCGTCATAGACCGCCTCACCGCAGAGGAAGGCTTCGAGCTCATGGGCGATCCGCTCGGCGGAAAGAAATGCCAAAAGCCCCTTCTTGTCCGACATCGCCTGCCTCGTCTCGTCCTCGAGGGAGAAACCGAGCTGCGACGCGAACCGCACCGCCCGCAAAACCCGCAGCGCATCCTCGTCAAAACGGGCCCGGGGGTCGCCGACGGTCTTCAGGACCTTCCGTTGCAGGTCTGCCTGCCCCCCGAAGGGGTCGAAGAGCCCGGCATCGGGGCGGTATGCCATGGCGTTGACGGTGAAATCCCTGCGGGCAAGGTCTTCGCGTAGCGAGCTCACGAACAAGACCGAATCAGGATGGCGCCGGTCAGAAAAGCCGGAGTCAACGCGGAAGGTCGTTATCTCGACAGGCTGGTGATCGATGACCGCCGTGATCGTCCCGTGCTCCGCGCCGGTCTCGAAGGTCTTGTATCCCGCCGCTTGGAAGAGCTCTTGCGTTCGGCGCCAATGGGCAGAGGTTGCGATATCGATATCGGTGCCCGTCCTGCCCAAGAGTGCGTCGCGCACGAAGCCGCCGACACACCAAGCCTCAAGGCCGGCCTCGTCCAAGAGCCCGAGCGCCCGGCTAGCCCAAGGGGGCAAGGCTATGTCTGTCCTTGATAAGTCCATAATTCACCTGAATGCACTATATCATGCGGCGTATGCCGAAGAAGCGAGCTGCGGCCCAACAAGGGGGAGGGAGGCGCCAGGGTTTGCGCGGGGAAGTAGGCAAGAGATATGCGATAAGGCGGGCGAAAACAAAAGAAATATCGATGTATTGTAGGGAATATTCAAGGAAAAAGAGAAGAAATGCCTTGAAAATGCGAATAAAGAATGGGGAGAGCAGGCACCTGCTCCTTGTTCGAAAGAGAGGACATCGGTATTATGGTCACCCCAGGGCCTCTAAAGAGGGGTCATCATGTTCGACTATCTTTCAAGCTCGGCCCTATATGGCCGACGGCCGAAAAAGACCGGGATCTCCCGCCTTCATTCACGCCCAGAACTCCTTTCAAAAATGATCCGTGAGCGACGCAAGCCGCGCTTCCTCATCGCACCTCCCCGCTTCGGCAAGACCGCCCTGGCGCTTGAATACGCCGAATCGGTCTTCGGCTGCAAGGACGTCTTCTGGCTCGACGGCGCAAGCCCCTGCTTCCTGAGAGACCTCGACAACGAGCACATCGCATATGGGCTCACCGACCTTCAGAAGAAGCCAGGCCTGATCGTGCTCGAGGACGTCCCGGCCCTTGACGAGGCCCGCACAGGCCTGTTCGTCTCCGCGGTCGAGAGGCTTATGGACGGGCAGTTCGAGGTGGTTGTCACATCAACCCCGGCCTGCGATTCGGTGTCGGCGAGGTTCGAAGACAAGCTGGTCTTGGGTGCGCGTGACCTCTTGCTCGCCGATAGCGACATCGACTCGGAAAGAAGCGAGGCCGAAAGGCGCAGCAGGCCTGCCGCCAGCTTCACGGTCGCAGAGCGTATTCCCGGCCTTTTCTGGGGAGGCGGGCCTGCGGTCCGCGGGCTCCTCGACTCCTTCCTTGCAGACGGGGAGGATCCTCCGTTTTGCCTCGCCCTCTTCGTCATGGTCGTCCTCCAAGACGGGAGCCTCAAAGACCTGGGGGCGTTCGTACGGAAACTCGACCCGGGGTTTCAGGCGCGGTTGACCGAGCAGTACCTCTATCTGGGCGTCAACCCCTACACCGAGGACTTCGAAGTGCACCCGATGGATGTCGCCGATATCGCGCAGGCCTTCTCGCACTGCTTGGGCGACCTGGTCGCCTCCTCATACTTTGCCAGCAAAGACGCCCTTGTCTCCCGGCTCGCCGATGCACTCATCGGGAAGGACAGGCCTGAGCGGGCATGCATGCTTGTCCAGACGCTTTGCACCGTCTCGCAGCGCGTCTCCTGGATGGGTTCGCGTGACTTCGTTCTCCTGGAAAGAAACTGCCTTCTGCCGGCCCATCAGGTCTACGCGAGCTTCCGTTTGCCCAACACGCTTGCGGGGAAGCTTGCCCAGGCCGCCGAGGCATGGCGCCTCTATATCCTTGGGGCCAAGGAACCGGCGCTTGCCCAGGCCGCAAAAGTGGTAGCAAGCAAGCGGGTCAGCGAGAAGGCCCGGGGGATAGCCGCCCTGCTTCTGGCACGGTATGGAAACGGGCCCGAGCAAGACAAGGGCGCCCATGTCTTGCGTGAGGAGCTTGCCTGGGAGCCTGTATCGCCCGAGGCGTGGTTCGAATCCCGTGTGAGGGAGGCCGACCCCTGCCGGTTCTCCTGGGACCTGGCCGCCGCGGGGCTCCTCTACCTCAGGTCTTCCCCGCAAGACGCACTCGAGTTCCTCGAGCATGCCTACCGGATCGCCCAGGGAGACCACGCCGTCGCGGCCCTCCACTTCTGGATGGCCGAGGACATGCTTGCCACGGCCATACGGGCGGACTCGAAAGGCGAGGTGCGGCGGCATGAGGCACTGATGGTCAAGGCCTGCGATGCGATCGAGGCGAAAAGCCGCCTTTTCGCGCCCGGTCTGCTTGACGCCTTGCTCCTGGACGCATTCGAGCGGCTCGTATCGAGCCGGCTGGTCAGCACAGAGATATTCATCACCCCCGACCTGAAATCGAGCATAGGCGAGATAGAGTTGGCCCTCTTCACACAAAGGAATATGTTTTCCAAGGTCATGCAGCAGGAAGAGAACAGGGACGCCCGCCGCAGGCGCCGTGTCCCCGACCGCCAGGAAGACCTGCCCTCCCTTGTCGTGCCCTACGAGGCCACAAAGGCGCCTCCCCTCCATATCGAGCTGTTCGGCGGCCTTTCGGTGAGGATGGGGGAAAAGCCGCTACCCGCGAGCGCCTTCGCGCGGCAAAGCGTCAAGCTCCTTTTGGCCATGCTGGTGATCAACCAGGGCAAGGAGCTCAGCCGTGAGCACCTTGCGACCCTCATGTGGCCGGAGAGCAAGGCGGAGACGGCGCGTAAAAACCTCTACAGCACCTGGTCCTTGCTTAAAAAGGCGCTCAGCCTGCCCCCCGGGGGATGCCCCTATCTGGCAACGACGCAGGGATGCTGCAAGCTGAACGCACATATGGTCTCGAGCGACATCGCCCAGTTCGACGTGATCTGCAAAAGCCTCCTCTTCGATGAGCCGGACGCGCTTGAGTGGTCGAAGGCGTATGCTCAGCTGACCGATTTGTATCGGGGGGACATCCTCCCGAGTGAAATACGAAACGAGCATCTGATCCAGATCAGGAGAAGGTATCGCAACCGCTTCATCGAGGTGTTCGCCGTCGCTGCAAAGAGGCTTCTGGACATCGGTGAATGCCAGTCGGCGCTCTGGTTCGCCCGTGCCGTGATCGACCAGGACAAGACGCGGGAGGACGCCTACGAGACCCTCATGAGGGCGCAGATCGGGCTTGGGCAGCGCACTTCCGCCATCGAGACCTACTTCATGTGCCGCAGGCATCTTGTCAACGAGCTCGGGATCGACCCCTCGACGAGGACGGCAGGCCTTTATCAAGAGGTCATCGACGAGGAGCCGGGCCTTGAGGCCTATGGTGAAAGGGAGGCTTGAGGCAACCAGGGGGCCAGCAACCAGGGCCTTGTCCGCATGCCTGGAAAAACCGGTATGCATAGCGGGGAAGGCCTGCGACGCCACAAGCTGGAGGCGGTATGGATTTCCTTTGATGGACGATATGGTGTGGTAGAGTACTCGACGTGAATCGAATCATCTTCTTTGCAGGTTGAACAGCAAAAAGATGGTAACAATAAATCTTTGAGAGGGAGATCCTTTTATGGCAGGTTTTTTATCGAAGTTGTTGACCCTGGGAGAGGGGAAGCAGCTTAAGAACTACGAAGCAACCGCCCAAAAGATCAACGATCTCGAATCCAGCATGCAAGAGAAGTCAGACGAGGAGCTCAAAGGCCTTACGGCACAGTTCCGCGAGCGCCTTGATAACGGCGAGACCTGCCCGAAGATTCTGCCGGAGGCTTTCGCCGCAGTTCGTGAGGCAAGCGTCCGTACGCTCGGCATGCGCCATTTCGACGTGCAGCTCATCGGCGGCATGGCTTTGGACGACGGGCAGATCGCCGAGATGAAGACCGGCGAGGGCAAGACCCTGGTTGCGACCTTGGCCGCCTACCTGAACGCCTTGCCGGGCGACAACGTGCATGTCGTCACGGTAAATGACTACCTTGCCCGCCGCGACAGCGAATGGATGGGGCAGATATACCGCTTCCTCGGCATGGAGGTCGGGCTTATCCAAAACGGCATGATGCCCGACAAGAAGATACCTGCATACCAGGCCGATATCACCTATGGGACCAACTCCGAGTTCGGCTTCGACTACCTGCGCGACAACATGGTCACCAAAGCGGCGTCGCGCGTGCAGCGGGGACATCATTTCGCCATCGTCGACGAGGTCGACTCGATCCTGATCGACGAGGCACGCACGCCCCTGATCATCTCCGGCGCCGGAACCCGGGCAGCGGACACCTACAACAAGTTCGCCCGCGTCATGCCGGGGCTTGCCGAAGGTCTCGACTTCACGATGGACGAGTCGAAGAAGACCATCTACACGACCGAAAGCGGCCTTGAGAAGGTCGAGGGCATGCTCGATATCGACGACATATTCGACGACCCGTCAGGCCAGCTTGCCAACCATCTCCAACAGGCCTTGAAGGCCCAATTCCTCTTCCACCGCGACGTCGACTACGTCGTCATCGACGGGGAGGTGAAGATCGTCGACGAGTTCACCGGCCGCATCATGGAGGGCCGCCGTTATTCGGAAGGCCTTCATCAGGCCTTGGAGGCTAAAGAGCATGTTCTGGTCCGCGAAGAGAACCAGACGCTTGCAACCATCACCTTGCAGAACTACTTCCGGCTCTATGAGAAGCTTGCCGGCATGACCGGTACCGCCATGACCGAGGATGCCGAGTTCCGTCAGATCTACAAGCTGCCGGTCATGGCCATACCCTCAAACAGGCCGGTGGTGCGTGTCGATGAGAACGACCTCATCTACCGAAACGTCCCCGCAAAATTCAATGCCGTCGCCGACGAGGTAGCCGAACGCCATTACGCCGGCCAGCCCTGCCTTATAGGCACCGTCTCGATCGAGAGCTCTGAGCGCCTGTCGCGCCTGCTTGACAAGCGCGGCATCAAGCACGAG
>JAVBQH010000017.1:0-51441 GCA_031549175.1 Raoultibacter sp. | reverse complement strand
CCCCCTTGTCCCAAAAGTGCGACAAAAGGGACAGTCCCCTTTGTCCCACCCCGGCACCTGTTTCGCAAGGGCCGAGCATCGTCATCGTTTTGCTGAACAACCATGGCGGCGCCATATTCGAGCTCTTGCCGCAGTACTCCGAAGAGGCGTACTTCAAGCGGCTCTTCACCACACCGCAAACGCTGGACTTCGCCGCCATCGCCCAGGGGTTTGGCGTCCCCTACCACGCGGCCACGACATGTGGGCAGTTCCGTGCCGCGTATGAGGAATGCACGCAAACCACCGGAATCTCCTTGATCGAAATCGACCTTCCTGACTCAGGGCTGAGCGAGCGCTATGGGAATAATCTCACTTAAGGGCATCCACCTTCACTACAGCGAGTGGGGCGACAAGGACAAGCCCCCCCTGGTGCTGCTGCACGGTTTCGCGCAGAGCACGAAGACCTGGGAAGAGGTTGCCCCCCGTCTGGCAAAAGACCGGCGCGTCGTGGCGCTCGACCTCATCGGCCACGGGAAAAGCGACAAGCCCGACGAACCCGCCTCGTACGAGATGGGGCCCATGCTCCAATCCATATCCGCGCTTCAAAGGCGCCTTTGGGCCGATCGCATCGATATACTGGGATACTCCATGGGCGGGCGTATCGCCTTGACCTATGCCTGCACCCAACCGCACCGCGTGTCCTCGTTGATCCTGGAAAGCACAGGGCTCGGCCCCGACACCGCGCAGCAGCACCAGGCCATGCTCAAGCGTGACCTCGACCTGATCGAACGGCTTTCCACGGCGAAGATCAAGGACTTCGTCGATTTTTGGGAAGGCATGAGCATCTTCGAGACGCAAAAGCGGCTCCCTCCGGAGGTCCGCAAGAAAATTCGCGCGGAACGCCTGGCCAACGATCCCCGCGCCCTTGCGCTCACCGTCCGCGGCTCCGGCCAGCACACGATGGCGAACCTCACACGGCAGATCGAGGCGCTGCCTCTTCCCGTCCTGTATATGGCGGGGATACTCGACCGCAAGTATCTGAAGAATGCGGAGAAGCTGCAGCATAACAAGGGGATATCCTGCATCCTGGCGAACACGGGGCACAACATACATGTTGAGGATCCCGATGCGTTCTGCCGAAGGGTGCAGCAATTCTTGGACGAGCCTCCGGGCAAGCGAAAGAAACCACCGCGGAAATAAGCCGGCAAAGGAGCCGGGATAGCAAACGTTTTTTTGGAAAGGGAACCATATGAGTGAGGTTATCTGGAAGCAGGTCAAACCCTATCGCGAGATCATCTATGAGGCCGCCGAAGGGATCGCGAAGATCAGCATCAACCGCCCTGAGCGACGCAACGCCTTCACCCCGCTTACTGTAGCCGAGCTTTATGATGCCTTCACACGCGCGCGCGAGGACGCCGACGTGGGGGTCATCATCCTTACTGGCGCGAACCATGACGGGAAGAACGAGGACCAGGCCTTCTGTTCGGGCGGCGACCAAAAGATCCGGGGCGACGGCGGCTACGTCGGCGAAGACAATATCCCACGCCTGAACGTGCTTGACCTTCAGCGCCTGATCCGCATCGTCCCAAAGCCCGTGATTGCAATGGTCAACGGCTATGCCGTGGGCGGCGGGCATGTGCTGCACATCCTCTGCGACCTTTCGATCGCCGCCGAAACGGCGAAGTTCGGCCAGACCGGGCCCAAGGTGGGAAGCTTCGACGCGGGATATGGCGCAGGATATCTGGCCGCCATCGTCGGGCAGAAGAAGGCGCGCGAGATATGGTACCTCTGCAGGCAGTATTCGGCTGCCGAAGCGTTGGAGATGGGCCTCGTCAACAAGGTGGTGCCCTTCGAAAAGCTTGAGGAGGAATGCGTCGAATGGGCCCGTGAGATGCTGCAGCTTTCGGCGACCGCCCTGCGGTTCATGAAGGCCAGCTTCAACGCGGCGACTGACGGGCTTGCCGGGATCCAGCAGCTCGCCGGCGATGCGACGTTGCTCTACTACACCACCGATGAGGCGAAGGAAGGGCGTGACGCCTTCAAGGAAAAGCGCCCACCCGACTTCAGCCGCTTCCCGAAATTTCCGTAAGGGGAACCCGTGCTGACCGCCTTGGAAAGATCTGCCCGTGAAATGCCTGATAGAAGGTGCTTCCGCTTCATAGAGACAGACGGCACCGAACGGGATTTTACTTATCGCGAGCTTCGCATGAAGGCGGTCACGCTTGCCATGCTCCTGCAGCGCCGGGGCATCAGACGCGACTCCTGTGTGCTTGTCGACCTGCAGAATTGTCCCGAATTCGTGATTCTTGCCGCAGCGGCGGCATACGGGGGCTTTTCTCTGGCAGTGTTGAACAACCGGTTGACCAGCGCAGAAAAGCTTGAGCGGCGGCTCGACCTCGAGCATGCCATAGGGCCGTCGTTGTTGTTGCAGCTGGATGAGGAGGCCGCCGCCGCGCTGATCAGCCAGGCCAGGACGCGTGAAGACGACTGGCTCTTCGAGCAGGAGGGCGTGTCCAAGCGAAAAGGCCTGTTCCGCCAGAAGGAGGTGCGGCAAAGCACCCGTTCGAAAGTACCCACCGTCTCGGAGGCGATCCACTTTGCCGAAAAGGCGCTCGCGACCTTCGACCCCGAGCGGCAGGCTTTGGTCATGTTTACGTCGGGGACGAGCGGCAGGCCCAAGGCGGCATCTTTGAGCTGGGAAAACCTCTGCGAGGCTGCCGAGTCCTCGAATGCGGTCCTGGGAGCGGGGCGCGGGGTGCTGTGGCAGGCCGCCCTGCCGCTTTACCATATCGGGGGTTTCGAGGTGGTCGTGCGGAGCATCCTCGGGTTCAACCCCTTCGTCTTGTACCGGCGGTTTGACCCGGGGCGGATATTGGGCGATGCCGCCGCGCTCGGCGCCACCCACCTCTCGGTAGTCGACAAGATGCTTCGGGACCTTCTCGATGTCGACCGAAGCCAGACGCTTGAGAGATACCAGGCTGTCCTGCTGGGCGGAGCGGCTCCCAACGAGCACAACCTTAAACGGGCGACCAAGGCAAAGATCCGCCTCTTTGCAAGCTATGGCATGACGGAGACCTCGAGCCAGATTGCATCTGCCCTGGTGACGCAATCGTTTGACGGCGGCCTCGGCCTGCTGCCCGGTTATGAGGCGCAAATCATCGACCCTGATGGGGCGGGCGTCGGCCAGCTGGCCGTACGAGGCCCCGGCGTCTTGACGCGCTACCTGAACGCGCGCGCCGCCTTCACGGCCGACGGGTTCTTCCTCACGGGCGACCGCGCATCGATTGCGCGCGGACGGATATTCGTCCAGGAACGGGCAGGCGACGTCTTCGTCTCGGGAGGGGAGAACATCTATCCGGCCGAGATCAGCGAAAAGCTCGGTCGCATCCCCGGAGTGCGCGATACGTATATCTTTGGCGTCGATGACGAGGAATGGGGGAAGCGACCCGTCGCCTTCATCGAGTATCCCTCGCCCGAAGGCAGGTCGCCGCAAAGCCAGGCCGAGGAGATCCGCCGAAGCGCCGAAACGCGCCTGTCGAAGCTCTATCTTCCCCGGCACTTCTATGTGCTCGAAAATTTTCCACGTATAAGTATAGGGAAGGTCGACCGGGCGGCGCTCCATGCCCTCTACGACGAGCGCCTTGAGGTGAAGCAGGTGAGGCTCTACCATATCAGGCAGAGATTCAAGGCACCGGTCAAGACGGCGAAGACCCTGATGGCCGAGCGCGAATCGCTCATCCTTGAGGTCACCGACCATGCCGGAAGGACGGGGCTTGGGGAAGGCGTCGCCTTTCCAACCTCCTGGTATCTTCCGGAAACCTTGCTCGAGGATCGCACCGCCCTCGAGCAGCACCTGATCCCCAAGGTGTTAAGCCAGGTGTACCTCCATCCGCGCGAGGTGACAAAAGCCTTCGACGAATGTATGGCAGGCCTGCCCATGGCGAAGGCGGCGCTCGAAACGGCCTTGTGGGACCTCTACGGGAAGGTCGTCGGGAAGCCGCTTTGGCAGCTGCTCGGCGAGGAAGTGGGAGGTCAGGTCACGCCTGGAGAAGCAAAGGTGAGCGCCGGGGCGGTTGTGGGGCTTATGCCGGTTGACCAGGCGGTCGAGGCGGTAAGGCGGGCGGTTGATGCCGGGTACATGCGCGTGAAGCTCAAGATCGCCCCTGGCAGCGACGTTGCGCACGTGAGCGCGATCCGCACCGCGTTCCCCGACCTCATGCTGATGCTCGATGCCAACCAGGCATATACCGAAAGCGACATTGAGGTGCTCAAGACCCTCGATGGCCTGGGCATTGCGTGCATCGAAGAGCCTTTGGACCCAGGACGCGTTCCCCGGGTCGGCCCCACCGGGTTGTTTCCCCGGCTGGCGCGCTTGCAGCGACAGCTTCAGACTCCGGTTTGCCTCGACGAATCCCTGGCATCCGTGGGCGATGTCGAGAACGCCCTGGCAAGGCCCGAGCTCAACTGCTTTTCCTTGAAGGTTGCAAAGTGGGGGGGCATCGCGCCCGCGCTCGACTTCTACCGACGCGCCCATGCGCGTGGCAGCATCGTTTGGATGGGCGGGATGTTCGACACCTCGGTGTCCAAGCGGATGCACGCCGCCTTCCAGACCTTGCCGGGCATCGTGCTTCCCGGCGACATCTGTCCGGCAACGGCGTATTTCGAGGCCGACATCACTCGGCCGAGTCTCAGCGTGGTGCACGGGAAGGTGCTGCTCAACGACGAAGGCCATGTGTCCGGCCTCGGCTGCGAGCTTGACGAAGAGGCTTTACGGCGCGTCGTCATCGAAGAGAGGGTCTTTCCCCGGTAAGGCTTTGTTAAAGGTGAAAGGGGGCTGGCCGCGAAAGCCGCGGTCCTCTTCCTGGAGGCGTGACACCTCCAGGAAGGTTCATTTTATCAAGCAGAATATGGCCGTGACAGCGGCTTTGAAGGCTGGCTGTCGGCCGGTGATGTATCGTCGTCTTGTTTCCTGAGAACAAAAAGCGACGCAACGAGCGTGGCGGCAAAGATGATTGCCATCATGATGGTCCAACGGTCGAAAATGGCCATGGAGTTGTTCATGTTTTCAGTAAGAAAGAAAGCGATGACCGCAATAACGGCGACCACTAAAGAAGCTACGAACCAGACCGCCTTCGCGTCCTTCTTCTTTTCATCGTCGTTATCTTTGCGCGCATTGAAGATGATGCGGATAAGGGCAATGCCCGCACAAACGAAGCCGAGGATGACCAGGATCAAGTTTGCGAGAGCCCAGTAGGCCCCCTCGCCGTACAGGGGGACGGCGTTTTCGTTTACCGTCACGCTGTCGTCGATCGTGGCAGTGTCCGTTGCCACAAAGCCACTGGAAGGCGTGACAGTGCTGATTGGAGCTTCAACAGGGGGAGTGTCGGGGGTCACCGGGGTTACCGGCGGCGTGGGGGGAGTAGGTGGTGTGGGCGGAACCGGCGGCACCGGGCTGACGCTCCACTGGGCGTAGAGCGCGACGTTGGCCGCAGGCATGGTAAAGCTTGCCGGGTCCCAGAGAGCGCCCGATCCGTCAGGTGCGGTGTTCCAGCCCAAGAAGGTGTGGCCTGCCCATGTGGGGGCATCAACACCTTGCGAATGGCCGCCGAAGGAGACCGTCTGGCTGGTGGGCGGGGAGCCCGGCGCACCGTTGAGGTCGAAGCTCAATGTGTACTGATTGACCGTGTATTGGGCCTCAAAAGCTATGTTGCTGGTGACCTGGGCGGGTAGGTCTTGCGGCTGGTATACCGTGCCGGTTGCAAGGTCTTTCCAGCCGGCAAAGCTGTATCCGGAATCAGGGGCGACGCTTGGGGCGGCGGGCATCGGCTCGTTGGGGTACAGGTCGGTGTAGGTCTTGGTGCCGCTCGGCTCTTCGGGCAGCGTGCCGTGGGAGCCTTGCGCGAAGCTCACGGTGTACCCGTTGATAAGCGTGACGGTGATCTCCTTCGTCCCGGTAAGCTCATAGTTCGCAGGGTTCACCAGGGTGTGGTAGCTTCCCGTGTACTCGTAGTCGCCGGAGCACGCGGCACGGATGTTGACCTGTGTTGAATCCCCGTCATCGGTCAGGGCGTTCACCTTGTCCATATCCTCAGGGCTGATGGAGCAGGTAAGGTCGGCCTGGGTAACGGGATCGACGGCGCTTGCCTGGGCTTTCGTAAGGACATCCTGCGCCGTGAAGGTGCCGGCGTCCTTTTTCAGCAGCACGACGTCGGTTCCTTCAACATCGAGGGCCAGGGGAGAACTAACGACGATCTCAAACCGAATGTATTGCGAAGGATCAGGCTTCCCGCCGTCTTTCGTCATCTTGCTCGAGCTGACAAAGAAGTAGTAGGTGCCTGCTGGAAGAGCGCAGCTCTCAACCGCCTCGGTTTTATTGCCGGAAACGGTATAGTCGTATATCTGCTTCTGATGTGCCGACGGGTCGTCGAAGGTGCCCGAGTCGCTTACCCACATGCCGGCCAAATAGGCTACCGGTTGCCCAAGCGGGTCAAGCTGGAGCTGGGCGCTTACGTCCACCCGGACGAGGGGGGTGTTGTCAAGCGAGGAGTCTGCAACGACTTCAGCAGCGGCTTGGGGAATCTCCCCCAGGTAAAGCACGGGGCATTGACGATCCGTCATAAAGGAGCCGGATGCTGCGAAGGGGCAGGTCGACCGGTACTGGTTGACGACGAAGTTCTTGATACCCGGGTTGTTGTTGAAGGACGTCAAAGTCAGCGAAGTGACCGAGTTCGGGATGACGATGGTTCCTTTCAGTCCACAGTTATCGAACGCGCCAGCGCCGATGGTCTTTACCGTGCCCGGAATCTGCAGGTTCTCGATATTGAGGGGCACGTTTTTAAAGGCGTTGTCGCCGACGGTCGTAAGCGAGGCCGGCAGCACACCCTCGATCGTCGCCCCCGTTGCGTTGCCGAAGGCGCCAGCGCCGATGGTCTGCACACTTGAGGGGATGTTGACCGACTTGACCGACGACGGCCCGAAGGCGCCAGCGCCGATGGTTGTGAGGCCTTCAGGAAGGGTGACTTTTTCTGCCATGGTGTTCTGGGCAAAAGCCTGCGGTATCGATGTATAGCCATCGGAGACGGTGATCGTTTTGAAGGTCTTCGTCTGCAAGACGCCTGCAGGCAGGGGCTTCGTCACGTAATAGGTGTTGCCCTCCGACGTGATCTCATAGGGGACGACGACGTCGACACCCGCGCCGGATGGCCCCGCGTATTTGATTATGTTTCCGTTTATCCGGTTATAGTGCCATCCATCAGGGGTGATAATAACCTCAGGTGGATATTCGCCATTCTGCCAATGTACCGTGGCGTACTGGCCGCCCCAAGGTTGGCCGGCGACGGCGCCCTCGTTGAACCCGAGGAGGTAGATGTCCTTCATCTTCTCCGCATCAGGAAAGGCATTTGTGCCGATGGCAAGGTTCGGATTGCTGCCCTCGACGGTTACTGTGGTCAGGTCGTCGTTCCCGGCAAAGGCTTCCCAGCCGATGGATTTGACCGACGAGGGGATAGACAAGGTGGAAGGCTTTGCCTGGAAGAAGGCTCGTGTGCCAATGGTTTCCAGCCCGCTGTTGAGCTGTATGTCCTTTAGCGCACCGTCTCCCGCGAACGCGATATCCTCGATCTTCGTCAATGTGGAAGGGAAGTTGACGCTGTCCAACTTGTAGCAGGCAGCGAAAGCAAAGCTGCCGATCGAGGTAAGTCCTTCATTAAGCTGCACGGTTTTCAGGTTGAAACAGTTGTTGAATGCCCCGGGCGCGATGGTGGTAAACGTACAGCCGGGGTCGAATTTCACCGAGACGATGTTTGTGTTGCCTTGGAAGGCGCTCGGCAAAAGGCCCGTTACCGTGATGCCTCCTACGGAGGCGGGGATAACGAGCTCTGCCCCGGGCTCATGGTATCCGGTCGAGCAGATGCCGCCGTCGTGTCCGGCAGGCTTGAGGCCGACCAAGGTCCCATCGGGGGTGATGTAGAAGCAGCTGCTGTCGACGCTTTTCCAGTAAATGTTCTCGGTGATGGCTCCCCACGGCTTGCCTGCGATGGAGTTAGGGTAATGGTCGGGCAGATTGATGGTTATGCCTGCGATCGTTTGCATGAAGGCGTTGTTGCCAATTGTCGTCACGTTTGCAGGTATGGTGATCGAGGTGAGCTTCGTTGCGCTGAAGCATCCTGCACCGATGGTTTGCAAGCTGCTTGATAAGGTGATGTTGGCAAGCGCCGTATTCTCAAAGGCGCTTGCTCCCAGCGCAGTGACGGTGCTGGGCAGGGTGATAGCGGTAAGGGGACTGCAAAGGTTGAAGGCGGAGGAATCGATAGACAGCAAGCCTTCATGCAAGGTGACGGCTGCAAGGTTGGAGCATCCGGCGAATGTCGAGTTGTTGATCTTGGTGATGCCCGCTGGTATGTCGATGGCGGTAAGGCTAGTGCATCCATTGAAGGCCTTGGACCCAAGGCTGGTGGTGCCGATTGGAATGGTGATGCCTGAAAGGCCGATGCAATCCTTGAAGGCTTCGTCTCCGATAGATGCAAGCTGGCTTGTGCCCGCAAAGGTCACGCTCGCCATCAAAGGATTGTTTGCGAAGGCGCTGTTGCCGATGCTCGTGACGGCTTCTGGAATGGATACCGAGGTGATGCCTTTACCGGCAAAGGCCCCATTGGCTATTGCGGTGATCTTGGTGCCAGCCACTATTTCATCGGGGATCTCGACATCGGTGATGGGGTCGCCCTCGTTTTGTATGAAGTTGAGAATAGTCGTGCCGTCAGGTGAAAGAGAAAAATATGTGCTCGGAGTTACAGCAAGCAGCTGAGGTGGCCCGCCAAGCAAGGAGGCGTTTGTGGGTGCCTGCGCGGCGCTTTCCGAAGGTGCCTTGCCTTCCTGGGCGGCATCTTGAGCGCCCTCGTCTGTGACGGCGTCAGATGCGTCCCCTTCTGCAGGGTCGGATGCCTCTTCTGTGAGCGAAACGCCCGAGGTGTCGTGCGTCGCGTGCTCTTGTTCTGCCGAACTGTCGTCGGCAAAGGCTACCAACCCGGTGATAAGCGAAGATCCGCCGATCAACAAGGCCAGTAGTAATGCGGTCATCCGTTTAGTGCGGCCATTCTGCCTACTGCTAGTTATTCCACCCATGTCATCCATCCCTAAATTGCGTGTGAACACGTTACAGGCCCGAGTACTTTTCGGCTCGCAAATGTAGGTATTGTGCGTGCTGAAGTAAAAACACAAAAGTACAGCTAGCGCTGTCTGTCATTACGCACAAATATGAAATGTCTGAAAGAGAAAAACCGATATGATTTTTGCCTTGATCCCATATTTCCACCCCACAGTTGCAGTACATAAACGCTCAGTCACGAGCGTTTATGAGACGTGCGTGCCAGGCCGTCTCAAAACCTTCCATTATTGTAGGAAATGCTGCATAAAACAGGATCGAAACAGTCTCAAATATAAACTTTTTCCATAGAAAACGGATAGACGTGGCCGATGAACGGGATATATGACCGTTTGGATAATTGTCGAATCAGCAACCTTTTCATAAGTCAGGGGTTGCACCTTTCCCTTTCCATTATCATAGGAGCACCTAATGGAAGAGGGGCTACGATGCAGGAACCAGAGGGAACCCAGATTACAGCCATTGATGCCGCAGGGTCTCCAGATGTCATCGAAGGCAAGGTGTGCGAAACCTTGGCCGACGAGGTAACGAACCCTGAAGGCCTTAACCTTTTTAGGCTGGTCACCACCGTTATAACCCTCATAATCGGAGCCGGGATATTCACCCTGGTCGGCGATATGGCCGCGGCAGGCGCCAACACCGGCGCCGTGCTTGTCAGCTGGGTGATCTCGCTTGTCGGTGTGTTCTGCCTCATGCTGTGCTTCTTCGGCTTGTCCCGTGTGAAGCCCGAGCTCAAGGGCGGCATCTACAGCTATGCAAGCGCCGGGTTCGGCGACTACATGGGATTCAATTCTGCCTGGGGTTACTGGATCAGCGCCCTGCTCACGCCGGTTAGCTACACGGTCCTGCTCTTCTCCACGCTTTCGACTTTTGCGCCGTTCATCCCGTTCATGTCCGTGTTCGGAGATGGAAACAACCTGCCCTCGCTTATCGGGGCCACCATCGTCGTGTGGTTCTACGTCTTCCTTGTCTTGCGCGGCATCAAAGAGGTCACCGGTGTCAATGCGGTGATAACCATCTCCAAGATCGTGCCGATCATTACCGCGATCATCGCCATCGTAGCTGCCCAGAAGTTCGACATGGGTATCTTCCTCCAGAATTTCTGGGGCGAACCGGGAGGCCCCGGATTCTTCGAGCAGGTGTCGAGCACACTGATCGTGACCATATGGGTGTTCATCGGCATCGAGGGAGCCGTGGCGATTTCGGGCCGTGCGCGGAAGTCGTCCGACGTCGGGCGTGCAACCATCATCTCCTTCGTCTGCGTGTTCATCATCTACCTGTTGGTATCGATACTGAGCATGGGCGTCATGCCACGTGCCGAGCTTGCCGCCTTGCCCAACCCCTCTCTTGCGGGCGTGCTCGAATACGCGGTAGGCTCTTGGGGCGGGATATTGGTCAGCTGTGGCCTGGTGCTTTCGCTGGCAGGCGCCATGCTTGGATATATGGTGCTCTCGTCGGAGACTCCGCATGAGGCCGCGACCGAGGGCGTCTTCCCCAAGGTGTTTGCCAAAGTGAACAAGAAGGGCGCCCCGATCGTAACCCTGCTGATAACCGCAGGGGTGATGCAGCTCTTCTTGATCCTGATGCTGTTCAGCTCGGCCACCTACCAGTTCTTCTATCACGTATCGGTGGGGATGATACTCATTCCCTATGTGCTTTCATCTGCCTATTTCATGATGCTCGCCTTCAAACGCGAAGGCTTTGCCGGCCATCTTTCAAGCCCCGTGTGGAAATGGAAGCTTGCAGGAGTGGTTGGCCTGGTCTACAGCCTGTTCCTGGTATATTCGACGGGGTTTGCCGGCATCATCATCACCGCGATCCTTTATGCCCCCGGGGCATTCGTGTATGTGAAGGGGAAGCGCGAACGGGGGGAGCCCTATTTCAAGAAGCGGTCTGACAAGATCATCCTGGGCGTCATCGTGACCCTCTTCGTGGTCGCCGTGATTGCGGTGGCAACCGGCGCCGTCGACATTTTCGGCTGAGCCGACTTCAGCCACACATGCCCTGTCCGCACACTTCGTCTATGCGCCGCTACTTGCCAAGTGTGCGGCCTCGATGGGATTTTGCGATATTGCTATTTTCGGCTGGTAAAGCTATAGTTTGACAAACAATAACAAGGGCTTTTCCTTGGACATATCGAAATGATTTGAAAAGCTTTTGGCTGAAGAAGAAGGGGAGTGGGACGAGGGCCGAAACGCTTAAGCAAGAATCGAAGCACATCTGTAAACGTAATAGCATGCCTGTCAACGTAAAACCGAAACAAGCTACGTAATAGCTGGGAGGATGGTATGTATGGCTTTGGCTGATATTACGGAGAACGACTGGGCATCGTATCAAGAGAGTTACGAGAAACTGCGCGAAAACGAAGAACTGTACCGGGTGGCCCTTTCGCTCACAGACCATACGGTAACGGTGGTCGACATTCCCAACAAAACCCTGAATCAAATCTATAACGAAGGCGATTGGACCGGAGTCGCAAGCTCCATGCCCGATGCGCCCGAATCCATTATCGCCGCCGGCATAATTCACCCCGAAGACGAAGAAGGGTATAGGAAGTTCTTCCAAGACATCTATGCGGGGGTTCCAAAAAACGAATGCACCATGCGGGTCATGGGTGAGAACCGGGGCTGGGTGTGGTTTACCATGTACGCCCAAACGGTCTTTGCGGAGGACGGCACCCCGCTGAAGGCCATCGCATTTTCCGACGACATCACCGCGCGTAAGAAGGCGGAGATCATGTACGACCAATACCGGGCCGCGGTAACGCGGGATGCGAACTACATTTGGGAAGTCAACCTGGATCAGGATTCCATTATCGAGGAAGACGAGGTCAGCAAGCAGCTTTTCGGCCAGAAGGGCTTCACGAAGTTCTCGGAGATATCGGCCGTCGCCTTTGAGACCGTGCCGGAAGAACACCGCAGCCGCGTCCGAGAGGCCTTTAGCATCGAGAGCCTGTTGGCGGAGTTCCAGAGTGCGAAGCGCGAGGTCAGCCTGGACTACCCGTTTGTCCCCGCCACAGGCGGCGAAGAGATGTGGATGCGCAGCACGGCGTACATGACCTCTTCGCCCGAGGGCGATGTCAACGCGATCATCTGCGTGCGCGACATCACGCAGCGCAGGAAGGAAGAGGAGCGCCTGCGCCAAGAGGCGGAGCGCGACCCGCTGTGCGGGCTCTTCAACCGCAAGACCTTCGAGCAGAAAGTGGTCGACCAGCTGAGCAACGACCGTCGTACGCAAAGCGGGCACCTGTTCATGATCGATGTCGACGACTTCAAAGAGGTCAACGACGAGAACGGCCATGTCTTTGGCGATGAGGTGCTGCAGTCGATCAGCGACGTGCTCCGTAAGTTCTTCCGGAGCGAGGATGTTCTTGGCCGCGTCGGAGGCGACGAGTTCATGGCCTTCGTTTCCAACATCGACAGCGCGATTGCGGCGATTCGGGCCCAAAAGATCGGGGACCACCTGCGTGCGTTCAGCTTTTCGCAAGAGATCGTCCGCCCGGTGACGCTCTCAATCGGCATTGCGAAGGCGGTTTCGGGCATCGATAATTTCGAGTCGCTGTACAAGAAAGCCGACGGGGCCCTTTACCGGGCAAAAGAAAATGGAAAAGGATGTTGGGCCGTCTGGGAGGAAAAAGGCGACTAGAGTATTTCAGGTTCGACAATCGGTGGATTATACGGCGCCCCTACTAATATAGTAGGGGCATTTTTTGCACCTGTCCTCAAGGCCGGAGGAAGAAGAGGGCTGCCGCACGTTGCATCGTGAAACAAATGACGAACAAATGTTTCACGTGAAACATTCTCTGCCGGCGGACGATTACGGCAAGGAGCAACGGAGCGGGGCCGTGTCTTCCATCTAGGCGCATCCAACCTTCAAAACGCATAAGAAGCCTACGTTTCCCGGCCCTACCGGTGCCCGTATTACTTTCTAGAGCGAATGCCGTTTACGCCTCCGGCTATTTTTCGTGACGCAAGGACGCAAACCCCAAGGCAAGACAGGGCACAACTTATATACAGCAGGGCAAGTGGCCCGGCATCCCCTGTTTCTGCCAATGGCCTTGGAGAGGAATCCGACATAGGCGTGGGTGTAGAAATCCCTACATGGTTAATATCGTAATTGGTGAAAAACTCATGCAAGCTTGCCTCATGGCCATCTGCCGGAGGAACTACTTTACTTCGTGCTGTGTTGCCTTTAAAAGTCGGCACTATGCCTGAGCTCTCAAAGCTGGTAAACGATGGCGGCAACATATGCACCGCCTTTACGTTGCTGCATGGATTTACCCAAATAGCGCCGCCTTCTTCGGTAGCGGTATTTGCCTCAAACGATATCCCCCCGTTTGTTGAATCCAAAAGCACCTTGTCGGCCGCTGAATATATTGCCCCGCCATTTAAGGCGGCATTATTGCTGAAAGCAGAAAGCCCATACACCTGCACATCGGAACCATTCATGGCATAGATAGCTCCGCCATTTTTGCTGGCCGCATTGTTGCCGTCCATGGTTACCGCATTGAGGCGTACGAGGGTGTTGGTCGCGTAGATGCCGCCGCCGCCCTCTACGGTGCCAGACACTGAGTTTTCACTTATCCCGCAACTAGTAAGATCAAGCTCTATATCCTGGGCGTAGATGCCTCCGCCGCCTCGTACAGCGGAGTTTTCTAAAACATCTGAACCTTCCATGGATAATGCGTTGCCGGTATTATTGTCCGTTTTCCAAATGCTGATGCCCCCGCCTTCCCAGTTAGCGGTGTTTTTAGATATAACCGTGTTGTTCTTTATCTGGACCGAGGAACCACCGCCTATCCACAGGCCTCCTCCATCTGCATCCACCGAGTTTTTAGAAATCAGACAATCAGAGAAAACGACATTCGAGCCTTTGCCGATAAACGAGCCACCGCCAAACATTGCGGTGTTCTCTGTTATTTCGACACTTGTAATTTCAGCATCCGTGCTGTTTAAAGAAATACCGGTGCCTGCATTGTTGTCGATAACCGTATCTTCAACAGATACGGTTGCTCGGGGATTTGCCGAATTCTCAACATCGCTCGCAATAGGATCGCCTATATTTTCCGTAAAAAACGAATCAGCGACCGTAAGGGTGCCGGCTTTTATCATAACCGTCCCCTTGCCCTCTTTATCATGGCTGTTGCCCTTGATAACGGTATCGTTTCTAATATTAGTAACGGATTCTCTGGCAAATATTGCAGCCCCACCGCCTAAGTCCGTTGTTAAATTACCTAGGAGATTTGAGCTGTCGATATTGAGCGTTGCCATATTGGCGAATATTGCACCGCCGTCTACGGCCTTATTAGCGGTAAATGTTGAGCCGGTGATATCAAAAACACTGTCATAACCCGCGTATACTGCACCGCCATCAAACTGGTTTATGCATTTATCGACGGTAACACCATTGAGAATCACGTGATTGTTGCCGGCTGTGGTAATGCCTCCGCCAACGCCGTCGCCTTCAAGTGTCAGATTGTTTATTGTGAGGTTCTTTCCATCCCGAACAAGAATATGGCGGAAATTTCCCTTAACGGTGATTGTGCCGGTACCGCTAAGAACGACGTCAGAATATACTTCTAGGAAATCCGATGACAATTCCATATTGTAATTAATGACGAACTCTGTTCCCGGTGCACAAAAGGCCAGATCCCACGCAAATTCATCACCGGATACCCCTGGCGGCACAACAATAGTTGCAGCGTAAGCCGTGCCAGTGGGCACAAGCAAAAGGCCGAAACCCATTATTGCTGTGGCTATAAATCGAATAAATATTTTTGTGAAGTCGTTTTTTGTGTTTATCATCATCCCTTAATCCCAGTCAATAACACCTAAACTCTTTGCCAGTAAGACAGTCTAACACCTCAAGTTCCCATGAATGCTTTTGCGCTGCCCGCCATATATGGAAATTTCGCCCAGTGGCCTCGATATGCTCTGGAGATGCTTTCTTGGTTTCGCCAATGAGCGACCAGGGTTTAATTGGCGCCTCCAGCGTCGGGGCACTCAACGCTAGCGTTGGAGGGGGGCCGAATGCGACAATGGACGTATCTGATTATTCATCTTGCCGGTTGCCAGAATATGATCAGGCAAGGGCGAAGTGGTTCTTTCGGAATTCGAGAACGCCCTCTTCTTGCAGTTTGGCAAGTTCGCGCGATAGGGCGCTGCGGTCGACCGCCAGATAATCGGCAAGCTCCTGGCGGTTGAAGGCGATGTCGAACTGTGTCGACCCTTGTCGTTGGGCTTCGGCCGAAAGATAGGCCAAAAGCTTCTCCTTGGTCGAGCGCTTTGAAAGGAAGCCGCTCTTCTCGGTGATGAGGAGGTTCTTGCGCGCAAGCACCATCATGAGGTTTTTTATGAGGCGCGTGTGAAACCCGCACGATGAGGAACAGGTTTCCAGCACCTTTCCCACGTCAAGAAAGAGCGCGCGCGTTTTTCCGACCGAAAGAACGCTGACCCGCAGCGCCTGCCCATGCAGGCAGGCATAGCTTTCAGCAAACAAATCGCCAGGTGAAATGCTGCTCAGGATAGTGCGGTTGCCCCAATAGTCCTCTTCGACGATATGCACGCCGCCCTGCAGCACAAGACCCAGCGAAGAGACCTCATCCCCGCGCCTGAAGACGAACTGATCCTTTATATACCAACGCTCAAAAGCTCCCAGGCAATTGAGCACGTTTTCGATCTCACCCTCGGTGAGCCCTTCGAAAAGCGGCGACGCTTTGATTATTTTCGTAACCTCGATCATCGAATTCCCTATTTCGTTGTATATGCAACAGACTTGTGAAAAAAATCACTATACCATACCAAAAAGGAGGCGTGCAAAGAGTCTACCTCCTTTGCACGCTGAAAAGGGACAACCCCTTTTCTCGGGAAAGAGAAATGACCTCGACCAGAGGGTTTTCGAAAGGAGCAATTCTTATGTTTTGTTATCAATGTGAGCAGACAAAAGGCAGTGTGGTCTGCGATGGGGCAAAGGGCGTTTGTGGGAAAACGGCAGAAGTCGCCGACCTGCAAGACGACCTGACCAGCGAGCTGATCGCGCTGGCGCATGTCTTCAACGGCAAAAGCATCCCTGAAGATGCGGCAGAAGAGATGCTGCGTGGCCTGTTTGCAACCGTGACAAACGTCGATTTCAGCGAATCGTCGATCCAAGACCACATTCGCACGACGCAGAAGCTCATTGCAGAAAACGGTGGGAGAGAGGCATCGTATGACCTGCAGAGCCTTTGGACCGAAAACGAAGACACACGTTCGCTGAAATCGCTTATCCTGCTGGGGCTCCGCGGTGTGGCGGCGTATGCCTACCACGCCCGCGTCCTTGGCTATCATGATGAGACGGTCAACAGCTACATCTTCGAAGGAATGGCCCTGCTTGACCAGGACCTGAGCGTTGACGAGCTGCTTCCCCATGTGCTCAAAGTGGGCGAGGTAAACCTTGCCTGTATGGAGCTTCTCGACCGCGCCAACACCGAAACCTTCGGCCATCCCACGCCCACAAGCGTGCCACTGAATATAGAGCCCGGCCCCTTTATTGTGATTTCCGGCCACGACCTCTATGACCTTAAGCTGCTTCTCGAGCAGACCGAGGGCAAAGGCGTGAACATCTACACGCATGGCGAGATGCTGCCTGCCCACGCATACCCCGAGCTGAAGAAATACCCACAGTTGAAAGGCAATTTCGGAACCGCATGGCAAAATCAGCAGAAAGAGTTCGACAACCTGCCGGCTCCTGTGCTCTTCACTACGAACTGCCTGATGACGCCGCGCGAAAGCTATGCCGACCGCGTGTTCACCACCGAGGTGGTCGCATATGACGGAATGGTGCATATCGGCGAAGACCGTGACTTCACCCCCGTGATCGAGAAAGCGATCGAACTGGGCGGATACTCGGAGCCCCAGGAGCGCACCGGCATCAACGGCGGCACGCAGATGCTGACCGGCTTCGGGCACAACACCGTGCTCTCCGTTGCGGAAACCGTCGTGGGGGCAGTCAAGGGCGGCGACCTCAAGCATATCTTCCTGGTCGGCGGCTGCGACGGCGCCCGTCCCGGACGCAACTACTATACCGAGTTCGTCGAGCAGACACCCCAGGACACCGTGGTCCTCACGCTTGCCTGCGGCAAGTTCCGCTTCAACGACCTGGATCTGGGAACGCTCGGCGGTTTGCCGCGCATCATGGACATGGGGCAGTGCAACGACGCCTACAGTGCGATCAAGGTGGCGGTGGCCCTCTCCGAAGTGTTCGAATGCGGCGTGAACGACCTGCCGCTGACCCTGGTGCTTTCCTGGTATGAGCAAAAGGCGGTCTGCATCCTGTTGACACTGCTCCATCTGGGCATCAAAAACATCTATCTCGGCCCCACGCTTCCGGCCTTCGTGTCGCCCAACATCTTGAACTTCTTGGTTGAGAACTTCCAAATATCGCCGGTAAGCACGCCCGAAGAAGATCTGCAGAAGATACTCGCCTAAGCCAACTGAGTACAGAAAGCGTTGCAAATAGCACGAAACCGCGCAAAACTACGAGAGTCCAAACAGAAGTGGGACAAAAGGGGCAAACCCTTTTGTCCCACTTTTTTCTAGGGCATGCGGGTGGTGATTCCCCAGGCAGCAGCACTCGTCGCGTCGCGCCTTTCGAAGATGCTCATCGCTGCGAGCTCCTCCACCTTTTCCAGGCCAAGGCCGAGCGCCTCGGCAATGCGCCTGCCGTATTCCTCGTCTGCAAGATAACAGTGCGCCGCGTGGCGGTACTTGATGTTGTCGGTCACAGGAGCGATGTTGCGCGCGGTATTCTCGATCAACAAGGCCCGCTTGTCCTCTGTCATAAGGCGGTACAGATTGCCTGGTTGATAGAAGCAATCATCGTTTGGCCCATAGGCGCTAAAACGGTTCAGCCAGCCATCAAGCTCGAGCGGCGGCTCGGCGTACTGGGGCTGCTCGGCCCATTCGCCAAAGCTGTTCGGGATGTAGCCCAGCTTGGCGCCATGGTTGCTGTCGACACGCATCTGGCCGTCGCGGTGATAGTCATGCACCGGCACCTTCGGCCGGTTGACCGGGATCTGGTCGTTGTTCACGCCCAAGCGGTACCGGTGTGCGTCGCCGTAGCTGAACAGGCGTGCCTGCAGCAATTTGTCGGGGGAGACGCCGACGCCCGGCACGATATGGGCAGGATTGAAGGCTGCCTGCTCGACATCGGCGAAGTAGTTCTCGGGGTTGCGGTTGAGCTCAAGCTCGCCGACCTCGATCAGCGGATATTCCTTCTTCGACCACACCTTGGTGATGTCGAAGGGGTTGTCGCGGTGGTTGCGCGCCTGCTCTTCGGTCATGACCTGGATGTAGAAGGTCCATTTCGGAAAATCGCCGTTCTCGATCGCATAGAAGAGGTCGTGCTGGCTGCTCTCTCGGTCCTTGCCGACGAGCATCTCGGCCTCCTGGTCGGTCAGGTTCTTGATGCCTTGTTGCGTGCGCAGGTGGAACTTGCACCAAACGCGCTCATTCGCCCCGTTGATCAGCGAGAAGGTGTGGCTGCCGAACCCATGCATATGACGGTAGCCTATTGGTATGCCGCGATCGGACATGACAATGGTCACCTGGTGCAGCGCCTCAGGCAGCATCGTCCAAAAATCCCAGTTGTTGAGCGCCGAGCGCATGTTGGTCTTCGGGTCGCGCTTGACGGCGCGGTTGAGGTCGGGAAACTGCAGGCCATCGCGCAGGAAAAAGACCGGCGTGTTGTTGCCGACCAGATCCCAGTTGCCCTCGTCGGTGTAGAACTTCAAGGCGAAGCCGCGGATGTCGCGTTCGGCGTCGGCGGCGCCGCGCTCGCCTGCGACGGTCGAGAAGCGCACGAAGACCTCCGTCTCTTTCCCCACTTCAGAGAACAGGCTGGCGCGTGTGTACTGCGTGATGTCGTGCGTAGTGGTGAAGGTGCCGTGGGCGCCGCTACCCTTGGCGTGCATGCGCCGCTCGGGGATGACCTCGCGGTCGAAATGCGCCAGCTTTTCAATGAGCCACAAGTCTTGCAGCGCAATAAGGCCGCGTTCACCTGCGGTTAATGAGTCCGTTGCATTTGCAACAGGAGCACCATTTTCGCTGGTCAGCCTCTTATCTGTGTTGTCTTTCATATCAAACCTCCTTTTACCCTGCTTTTAGCCACATAGACACATACAGTATGCACCCATATTCCAAGCTGCAATGGAAATGTTGGCATATGGTTGACCCTCGACAGCCCTTGAACATATATATGCAGCAGCACACTAAAACTGCCTGTATAAAGGCTGGTGTGAGGGGAGATTCCTACGTTTCAGGGTGAAAAGAAGACAAGTCATCCCGAAATATGTAGAAATAATGAAATTTCGAAAAAATGGGAGAGTTTTTCAAAACGTTACTTTTTCGGTACCCATTAAAAGCCAACTGCAGAAACAGGATAGGGGGGACTAGCCCCAGCTGCCTCACCTTCACAATCACCCGCAGATGGGGTGCTATACTCCGCCCAGGGTCGGAAGACCTACCATAGCTAGGGGTAGTTATACATAGCAAAATTGAATACGTAATAGCGTGCATACATGGTCAGGCGTTTGTCTGACCCAATAATCAGAACTATTGGTGGAAAGTTCAGGGGTGGTGGTTATGAGTACGCTCAAACACTCGTTTGGTTCGTCTATTTTCGAGACAAGAACCAGAAAAATTCTTGCGGTCGTATTGACTATTGCGTTGGTCTTGTCGATGACCAACATTTTTGCGTTTGCTGCAGGTGGGGGAACCCCACAGCCAAGCGCAGAAACAACCGCAACAAACCAAGAAGCAGCAGTAGGCTTTCAGCTGGGCAATGCGAGCGCGACGGTCAACGGCGCAACGTTGACTACGTCGGGCACGGTTGCGGCAACAGCCGGAACCGACCTTGCCTTCTCCGTCATGCCTCAAGAGGGCTTCGAGGTTGTTGCGGTAACGGCCCAGCTTTCTGGCGCGCCGGTCGGCGTGACGCAAAGCGGAGGCGGCTATCTTATCAATGGAGCAACGGTTGTCTCCGGCCTTGTGGTCTCTGTGAGCACCCAGGCAAAGGCGGTCCAGGCTCCGGAGCCCGTGCAGCAGCCGGCGCAAAACAACGCGCCTATTCAGTTGCTGGGGGGCGGAAACCCCGCGGCAACCGAGAGCCTGCAGCTTGGAATCTCGACCAATGCGCAGTCCTTCGAGATACCGAGCGGAACCAACCTGACAACATACTTCACCGTAGGCGCCTCGTCAGTCGATGGCGTCATTCTTCTTGTGCCGAAGCCTGCGGCAGCTTATGCCCATGTTCAGTTCGGCACCATTGACATCGTGAACGTAAACCTCGGCGAGCTGAATAATTTCAGCTTCTCGTTTGGCGGCGGAACCGTTACGGGCGACTTCTATGTCCTTACCATTCCGAATGCCAGTTATCCCAGTGGCTTCGCCGCGACGGTTCCCGTTGAATACAGCTTTGACAACGGCACCACTCCTGAAGGCGCGACCATCCCCGTTACGGGATATGCCCTCCAAGCGGTTTCGGGTACGGGAATCATCTCCGGCAGCACCCTTGGCATCCTGAACGGTGGCGCCCAGGCGCAGCCGACCACCAGCTATACGACTACGGCAAAGACCAACGAGACGATCTCGGTCGCCAAGTCGTTCGTCAACGCAAACGACGGCGTGAATCGGCCCCAGAACTTCCCGGGCCTTTTGTCCCGTTCCTACGGAGACGTCCAAACCAACACCTCCGCCACCTACACCGTCAGCTACAAACTGGCGTTGCAGACAACCGGCAACGCCCAACAACACGGCCGTGTTTACCAAAACGGCCTAGTGATCGAAGATAAGATCTCGGGCTTCTTGCCTGGTGCAGCCCCGACGAGCATCAAGGTCGACGGCGTGGAAGTACCTTTTACCGTGAACGGTACCGAGGCAACCTTCAGCATCGATGCGAAGAACCTGATCAAAAATACGGATGGGTTCAATATTCCCTTGGTTAACAGGGATTATGCAGTTGAGGTCAGCTTCAACAAGAACGCATACACCAACAAATACGAGCAAGAGCGAATCATCCAGAACCCGCAGCCTGTCACCAATCAGGCCCGCGTGACCTCAACCCCGGTCGTGGGCAATGCGGCAACGACTGACTACAATGCTGCAACTGTGGGCATTTCGTTTGGTTACAACCAAGACGAGCCAGGCGCCGTGAACTTCAACGTCCAAAAGAAGATCTCTGTCGGCGGCCAGACTGGCAACTATGATTCAGCCATGCAGACCCGCTATGGCAGCACGGTTGATCCCGTCACCTTCACCTTGAAGGATGGCACCAATACCCTGACTGCCGTGGTCGATGGAAGCGGCATACTGAAGTTCACCAATCTGACACCCGGCACCACCTACACCCTTGCCGAGGAAAAGAATATCAGCGACCGGTTTGACACCATGTCTCCGGTACAGGTCGTCGTATCCGAGCTTGACAACGCTGGCAATGCGACGGTCAAAATCGGAGGCACGGACTATGCGAATAAGGCCTACGAGGTAACGAACACCGCAAACACGTCTGGAAACATCGTCATCGATGTACAGAAGCAGAAGCTCTTCCAGAGCGGTTCTGCCCAATATGAGCCGTTTGCGGGGAGGCTCGTTACCCTTTACCTGGCAACCGACACCGCCAACACCACTCCGATCGATTCGGGTACTGCCGGAGCAGACGGCAAGGTCAACTTCTACGACCTCGATACCACCAAGACCTACAAGGCTGTCGTCCTCGGCGAGACCTACTACATCACCCCCACCAACGACAACATAACGGTGAGCAGTACCGAGAATAAGAGCTATACTCTCAAATACGAAAGCAGCGTAGGAAGTTTTGTCATCGGCAAGAAGTTCGTCGGCCCTGATGGCGGCACGCTTTCGCCCGCGACCTATTCTGCGACCTTCCAGCTTTACAAGACCGACGGCGTGACGCCGGTCGGCAATCCCTTCACGCTTACCCAAAGCACTGGCGGCATCCACGTTGTCGACCAGCCCTATCCGGCAGGCGACTATATCCTTAAAGAAACATCCCTCGTCAACAGCGCTGTAACCGTGGGCGGCCTGCCTGTCGGTTTTGCGGCGTATGCCGGCTCCGACACCCTCGTGACCATCGAGGCGGGCAAGTTCGACGTCAAGGCTACCGGTTCTGCGGTCGACGGCAGCGGCGTTTTCTCCAACAAGTCGACCTCCGGGCAACTGACGATCACCAATTTCGGCTTCGATGGAAACCCGCTGAAAAACTTCTCGTACACCATCAAGGATTCTTCCAGTGCCGTTGTTGCGACCTATACCATGAGCAACGAATCGTCCAAGACCTTTATCCTGCCTGCAGGACAATATACGGTCGAGCAGACCACTCCCGCCAACTACATCAAGCTGCAATCAGATGCGGTGGTAACCGTTGCAGCAGGCACGCCTTCAGACAACAGGTACCAGGTTACCGGTACCGGAACAAGCCAAACGCGTGCGCTCGATGCTAACGGCAGCGTCCAGACGGCCGCATTCTTGAACGCGCTGCTGCCTTCATGGCAGATTAAGAAGGTTGCAACCGACGACAACAACCTCTTGGTCAACGGCGCCGTGTTCGCCCTTTATAAGCACGACGGCTCCGGGTATGTAGATACCGGTGTCAGGACAACGACGACCGGCGGTTATGCCAAGTTCATCAACCTTCAAGAAGGAAGCTACAAGATTGTCGAGGTTACCCCGGCGACCGGCTATGCGTCTGCTTCTGCCGAGGCAACCTTTACTATCGACTATAGCGATTATGCTGCCGGGACGGCGAAAGCAATCACGGCTTCCGGTTCGATCAAGAACACCCGCTTGGCTGTGGCCAAGATCCGCATGACTGATGCTGCCGGCGGAGGAATCTATCCGGCAGGCTCGACATTCACCTTGTACAACGAAGCCGGCGTGCCTCAGGGCACGGCTACGCCGACCAACGCCGCCGGCGGCTACCTCACATTCACCAACGGGGGCAACACCGTCTATATGCCACAAGGCAAGTACTATGTCATGCAGACCGGCATGGGTTCTGACAATGCCTTGAACTACGTGCAGCGCACCGAAGACAAGATCGGCTTCGAAGTCAAGGCTGACGGCACCATTATCACCTCCAACGATGGGGAAAAATATGCCGGAACTGATTCCGTCTTAGCTGCAGGAAACAACACCGAGATCAATATTACCTGGTCGAACTTACTTAAGCCTTCGATCACCGTGACCAAGCTTGGCGAGACGAACGTAACCGACAAAAACGGCGATCCGAAGAAGGTGCCCCTCAGTGGAGTGACCTTCAAGATCTTCAACGGCAATGATTACGTCACCTTCGATTCAAACTACAACATGACAGGTGTCGTTCCTGGGGAAGCCTCTGGCGGGGTGTTCAACACCGACCCGAATGGGCAGTTCAAACTGTTCTTGATCGACCCCACCAAGGGCGAGCTCAACATCAACGGTGAAGGCGACCCGTCTTATGAGTACAAGATCAAAGAAACCAACAGGCCTAAGGTGCCCGGATCGGATCAAACCTACTCGAAGCTGGACAATCAACAACTTGCCATCAACGTGGTAAAGGATGGCTCCGGCAAATATACCGGCTACACCGCCAAGGCTGGGTGGAATGACGAAAGCACCTTGGTGAACTTCGTCGACCCGCATTGGTTCAATATCACGAAGTACGGCCTTATGTTCAAGGCAGGTGCCACCGACCCGAGCAACGCTGACATTACCAGCATCCACGAAGCCGGCGCCAACGGAGAATTCGAGATATACCTGTATGTCGGTTCTGGTGACTGGAAAACAGACATGGCCGCAAACAGCTGGAAGAAGGTCGACACGGTAACAACGGGAAGCACCGACCCGAGCAATGCCGGAGGAAGCGCCTTCACCCGCAAGCTGACCGAAGGCAAGTACATGATTCTCGAGACCCGTGCGCCGATTTCGGGCGTGGCTTCGACTCCGAAAACAGCCTGGGTTTATGATGGCGACGACCCCAAGGCAGACTTTGGCGGATGGCAAGAGCAGGCGCTGCTCCCCGATAACGAACTGCGCTTCTTCTATGAGATCAAGCAGAACTCACCGCGCGTTATTGACCTTGGCCTCGGCAACACCGGTGCAACAGGTGGTGGCCCCGACTCGACGCAGTGGGCCCGGCTCTACTGTGAAAAGACTGGCTATACCGTAGACGAAAATGGGAACTTCATTCCTGAAGGCAAGCTCAACGGCGTATTGTTTGAAATCTATTATGCCGCCAAAGACGGCAACGGCGCTATCGTAAAGCTGGGCGACCCAATCCAAGAAGTCAGTTCTGGCTCGGTAACGAAGATCGTCAATGGCGTAGCCGTGCCGGATGCAGGCCGTTTCCTGACCATGTATGGTACGGTCGGGGAAATGAAGGCCGCTGCCGAAACGAAGCTGGCCCTTACGGGCGGCGCCTGGGATGCCAACGGTTACAAGGTGGGCGAAAACTACCTGTGCACCGAGGTCGGCTATATCGTGAAAGAGGTCGGCGATCTGCCTGAGCAGTATGCTAAACAGATCGGCACAGAGAAATACGTGCAGATACCTTTCAATATTCCTCCTGGAGAGCTGAGCACCTTCCCGAACGTGAAGGATGCCGAGAACAACTACATTCCTCTCGAGCTTCCCAACTATGCCGGTGAAGGGACCCTTATCGTCAACAAGTTTGACGTAGACGCCACCACAACGAGCCTTCCTGGAGCCAAGTTCGAGGTCTACAAGGGCGTGCTGCAAAACCCAAGCGACCCGAACAGCTGGGTTGCCGGCACCGACAAGGTGAAGGACGCAGTTGGTAACGACCTTATCATCGCGGCCCCGTTCTCTAATACGACATTCCCTGCCGGCGTCTACTTCCTGAAAGAAATTCAGGCTCCGGCCGGATACAACGCCTCTGGCACCTACTCCATTAACGGAGCCGCAGGTGTGGCTTACGGCACGGACGATAAGATCGGGCCGGTCAAGATCGGCGGCAACAAGAGCACAACGGTCAACGTGCTTGATAAGAAATATGCCAAGGTAACGCTTCAAAGCCTGTGGAACGGCCTCACTTCAGGAACCCTGTCCTCGAAATATACGATCGAAGGCCCGGGTTATGCGACGCCGACGGTAATCTCTGCAGGCAGCCTTGTTATGGATCTCGCCGACGGCACCTACACCATCAAAGAGACTGATGTTGTAGGAGACGTATCGGGTGAGTTCAGCCTGAATGCGAAGGCCTCCAACCCAGGTATCAAGCTGGTCGTCAAGGATGGCAAGATCGATACGGCTGCTACCAAGCTGGTCGATGGCTCCTCCATCGGGGCAAACGATGCCATTTCTGTTTCGGCAACCAGCCTGTCTGTGAACCATATCTACAAAGGCGCGCTCGTTATCAAGATGGGCTATGTGAACGCGGCCGGCAGCGCGGTAAACAGCTTCACGCCTTCGGCAACCTTCAAGATCGAAGAGCTTGACGGCGCAGGCAACGTTGTCTCAGGTTCCGAGCAATACATGACCTGGTCTTCAGGCGAGGCAAAGAAGCTTCTCAACGCTGGGAACTATAAGGTGACCCAGACGGGCGTAGGAAGTACGGATTATTCGATAGACTCGGCGTCGGTCTACATCCAGGTTGGTGCGAGCGGTGTCGTGTACTTGCAAAACAATAACCTCGTCAATGAGAATGGCGGCTTCTACGGCACGGGGAGCAGCTATGCAACTCCTTTGACCGCAAACGGCTCGGCATTCTTCTACAACAAGGTCAACCTTGGCGAGGTCAAGCTTTACAAGATGGCAAGCAAAACCGCTACGACCTATCTTGCCGGGGCACAATACGACGTATACACCAAGTCGGGCCAAACCTACACAAAGGTAACCCCCGCGCCGGTTATCACCGATGTAAGCGGCGTCTCCACGTTGAATATAGCTCCCGGCACGTATTACATCAAAGAGAACACTGCCCCTGCGGGGTACAGCCTGAACACCGAATACCTCGAGATCAATGTGACCGCGAACAAATCGGCAAACTTCAAGGGCTATGAAAACACTGCCAATAGGAACGCCATCGGCATCCTCAATGCAAAGCTGGCCGATCTCAAGGTCGTCAAGAAGACGACGTATCCGGCAATCAAGGATACCCATGGTCAGACCATCGTGCCTGCGGATGTCAAGACGGTTGCCCAGCTTCCCGTCACCCTTTGGAAGCAGGACGGTGCCTCATGGGTCAAGGTCGAGAATGCGGTAACCTCTTTCGATCCCCATGGCTACTACACCTTCAAGAATTTGGAAGTAGGCACCTACCGGGTAACGGAAGAGCTGCCCAGCGACGATACGCTTGACTACCTCAGGCTGAACGACAAGTTTGCGACTTCTGGTTCTGGTGCCGCAAGCCAGCCAGGTGCCAACACCTTCGACATCGTTGTCAGCAACAGCCCAAGCTCCGACACCTTGCAGGTAAGCTCAAGCAACACGACGGAGTTCAAGCCGAGCACGTCGACTGAAAACGCGCTTGTGACGATCAACAACGAATTCATCGGGGCGCTCTTTGCAGCCAAGAAGGTCGATTACGACACCGGCCTGCCGCTTGCCGGCGCCAAGTTCGAGCTTTACAAGAACTACGATTCAGGTACCGGGCAAGTTTCCGACAAGGTTGCCAGCGAGGTTGTGAGCGGCACCGACGGCTGGGCATACTTTACGCCCCAGTACATCAGTGGCACCGACAACGGCATATACTACATCAAGGAAACGGCAGCCCCCACAGGCTATATGATCAACGCCTACTACGATAGCGACATCAAGCAGGTAGTCGCCACCACACAAGGCGCTGCCACCTCGCAATGGGCTGAGTTCAAGAACAAGACCAGCACGGATACTTCTACAATCGGCATCAGCAAGGGCTACCAGCCACTTGCATCCGATGTCAAGCCCCTGCGTACAGAAGGCCTGACGGTAAACTACGGCCTTACCCTTACGGCCGCAACGAACACGTTGCCTCTCACCAACTACACCGTTGTGGACAACAGCTTCGGCTTCAAGGGTACTGATGGAAATGCGATTACAGGGACCAACCAGCCTACCTACAAGGTTCAATCCGTGACCATCGCCCCGACGACGGCGAAATTGACCGCCGAAGGTACGCAACAGGCTATTTATGCCAGCGTCAACGGTGTCTGGAAGAAGCTGAGTGCAACCGACGACACCAAGTTCGATATGTCGCCAGGTGGTAGCCAGGGCATCACCATTATCTACAGCAACACGATCCCGGCTTCCGGCGAAACGCCGACCGTCGGTACCAACTTCACACCAGGCCAGGTCACGGTTGAAGTCGAATATGATTCCTTCAAGCCCGCAGACCCCTATGCAACGGACCCCGCCGGCACGCTTCAGTGCGAGGTTCAGAAGCTGACGAACAAGGCATCGGTGAGCGCGACCGGTCTGAGCACCAAAGAATCAAGCACCGAGGTCACCCTTCCGGTTGACAAGCGTGCGCCCATGTCCATCACGAAATCAACCACCACGGTGGGCAAGGTGAACCCGGGCGGAACCCTTGATTACGTGATCACGCTTAAGAACGAGTCGGCAGACACCAGCATCCCCAATCCTGTGATCGTCGACTACATGCAGAAAGACACCCTGAAGATCGTTCCTAACAGCTACGTTATTTCAGGTGCTGCTGCAAATAGTGATGCAACCTACAGCACCTATAACGGCGGGCAGGTTGCCGAATGGGCGTTCAGCAACTTTGTCCTCGGGCCGGGGCAGTCTATTACGGTCAAGTTCAAGGCGCAGCTCGCCATGGTTATCACCACGGGCGACGACGTAACGAACATTGCGTATGGCACGAGTGCTGCTGAGCGCAGCTACACGAAGGCCTATCCGTACGGTTCTGCTTTCATCGCTTATCCAGGTGTTGCAACAATCAACCCGGGTTATGCTGCATGTGCTGCAGAATATGCCGAGATCTCCGGCCTGACGGGTATCGACGGCTTGTATGTCAAGTCGGCATTGAAGACCACGAGCGTCGGACGCTCCGGTTTGGTCGGCGTGCAGAAGAGCATCAGCAACAATGGTACCGATTGGGTATCTTCAGAAGACGAGGCCAGCGCGGCAACCTTCAAGCCGGGCGGCACCATGTATTACCGCCTTCAGCTGAAAAACGATACGCCTGAAGGCTCGCCAACCACGGCCGCCAACATCACGTTCAAAGACATGCTCCCGGCAACCGGTGACACGCGTGTGGGCGGCTCGACCCCGCGCGGCACCACGTGGACACAAGAGCTGCTTAATGCACTGGGCAGCCCGACAAACCTCGTTGTCACCAAGAACGGAACGCCCCTGAACGCCGGCGCTGATTATACGGCTACCGTGAACAGCGGATCCGTTGAGATCCAATTTGCGAGCACCATCAAGCTTGAGCCGTCTGACCTGATCGAAGCAACTTTCAGAGTTGCACTGCCCAGCCAGACGACCTTCGACGCCTCCATGACGGCAGGCGATGACGGACTGTATAAAAACGTCGCGACATCCTCTGCTGCCGCACTGCTCGCAAAGAACTCCTTTGTTCCCGAGTTCACCTGGAGTGGCGTGCACCTGACCAACATCGAAAGTAATATCGTCAGCGCTAAGATCGTTGCCGATCCGGTAAAGATCAGCGGTATTGCTTGGGATGATTTGAACTCTGACAATGTAAAGGATCCAACCGAGCCTCTGAAGCAGCATGTTCCGGTTCTGCTCTATATCTCCCATGATGGTGGGGCGACCTGGACACATGAAACAGGCACTCACGTCATTACCGACAGCAACGGATACTATGAGTTCACCAACCTTGAGTCCGGCTACGGCTATAACGGGAAGCTCATGTACAAGGTCGGCTTCATCAACACGGCGCCCTACACTGCCGAATTCAGCGACTCGGCCCGCCAAGCTGCAGCTATCTGGCATGCGATACATGTCCTGAACCTCAGCATGGCCGCCTCTGAAGGCCAAACAAGCGGAGCCGTCCTTTACGGCAACGCCTCTGGTGGAATCTACGACTGCGGCATCACCGCCAAGGCGCTTACGGTGACCTATGTGGCAAACGACAGCACGACGAACCCTGCAACCGGCATGCCTGATCCGCTGGTGAAGAACGAGCGCTCCGGCAACACCCATACCGTTGCTGGAAACCCAAGCCGCTCCGGCTACACCTTTGCCGGTTGGAAGGTCACCGGTGTGTCTGAAGTTGTCGATACCGTCGAGCAGAACCCGCTTATGGGCCAAACCTACATGGGCGGCGAATCGTTCGGCATGGTCAAGCACAACATCGTGTTGACGGCTCAGTGGACGGTGAACAATGGGAACATCAGCGCGACCGGTTACTCCGGCGTATACGACGCTGCGTCACATGCGGTATCGGTGACCGGATCCGACCTTTTAAGCTCTGACACGGTTAAATACATAGTCGATGGCGTTGAGGTTTCGAACTCATTCAAAGATGTCACTAACAAGACGGTTACCGTAGAAGTGTGGCGTGACGGTGTGAAGATCTGGACGAACGATGTCTCTGTGGTGATCACTCCGGCACCTCTTACCATTGCTACCAACACGGCATCGAAGGCCTATGACGGCGCACCGTTGCTCGGTTCTGCAGCTGGCGGCAGCGTGACCGGCCTTGTCGGCGGCGAGACCGTAGGCTTCACGCTTACCGGATCACAGACCGTCGTCGGGTCTTCATCGAACACCTTCAACACCAACAACGAATTGGTGTGGGCAGACGGCATCAACACCTATACGGCGAAGTCGACCAACTACTATGTCTCATCGACGACTATAGGTACCTTGACGGTTACGCAGTCTACCGGCGCTGCGGTTATCACCGTCACCGGCGGGACGAGTACCTATAACGGCCTTCCCCATGGCGCTACGGTTACCGTCAGCCTTCCTGCAGGATACAGCTACGATCCCGCACCAAGCTCGAGTGCTTCCGCGACCGATGTAAGTGAAAGTGGAATTGAAGCAGACTGCGACGACATCACTATCAGGGACATGAATGGCACGATCGTGTATCAGAAGGTCAATGGTGTGGAGACTGTGGCAAGTGCGCTTTCGGGTCTAACTGTGGCACGAGGAGACAATGCCAAAATTATCATCACGCCTGCTCCTTTGACGATCAACACCCAAGGGGCAGAAAAGCTCTTCGACGCTCTTCCGCTTACCGCACCTGGAACGCTTTCAGGCCTGGTAACGGTCGGTGGCGTCACCGAGACTGCAAGCTTTGGAGCAACCGGTTCCCAAACCGCTGTTGGCAGCTCGTTGAATACCTACAGCCTGGTTTGGGATGGCACGGCAAAATCCGGTAACTACAGCATTGCTTCGGAAACGCGCGGCACCTTGACCGTCAATCCTTATGATAAGTCTAATGGCGAGATCACTATTACGACACGGGGCGGAAACTGGGTCTATGATGGCCAGAACCATGGCGCGATCGTAACGATAAATGTTCCTGCGGCGCTTGCGGGCAAGTACTCCTTCGAGCAGTACGCATCGAGCGCCAATGCCACCAACGCGACCATTGGCGTCAATGGACAGATCGCTCCTGTTGCTGCCACCTGTGACCAGCTTGTCATCATGGCTAATGGCGTAGATGTCACGCAAGACCTCATCGATGCCGGCTACATCAACTTCATTGATGACACCATTTCGATCAGCAGGCGTCCGGTTGCCGTGGTCACCGATTCTGCCACCAAGACATTTGACGGCACGCCGCTGACCGCAGATGGCCGTATTACGGGCCTCGTTCCGGGCGAGACGGTGAACTTCGGTGTCACCGGTTCCCAAACAGGCGTTGGCACATCGCAGAACACCTATAGCCTCCGTTGGACCGGAACGGCACAGCCGGGCAACTACCTGCTTACCGAGACGGTCGGCACACTGACGGTCAATCCGGCTCCGGTGATTCCGGTAATACCTGGTCCTCTTGGCTTTGTAACGGTTGTTACCGACACGCTGCAAGGTGCTGTGAGTACGGTATTGCCGCCGACCACCACGATCGACGACCAAGGCACACCGCTTGCTGCTGCCCAGTGGTGTTGGGTCCATTGGTACATCATTCTTGGGATCATAGTCACCGCAGCATACAGCGTGGTTGTCATAATCCATCGCCGCAGGTTCACCAACCTGTTGAAGGATATGGAAGACGACATAACGAACCCTAAAGACCCTGCCCCGCAAGGTGGAGCCCAAGGAGCTCCGGCTGGGCAAGGAACGGGCGCATAAGCTAGCCACCCAAGCTTACCCGCGCTAACGAAAGGCCGCCCCCTATCCCTTGGGAGGCGGCCTTGCCTTTCCCGAGAAAAGGGGACAGTCCCCTTTTCTCGGTTTTGATGATGAAATGTTAATTCTTGAGCGCAGCAGCTCGCGTGCCGAGTGTCATACTGATCAAGACATACCCAACGTGGATATGACGGTAGGGGAACAACGGGTAATCATTGGGAAAGAAGGCATCATGGAACTCTTGCAAGCCATCGAAGCACGCCATGCGGTCAGGTATTTCACCGAACAGCCGATCGAAGAGGAGCTGGCACAGCGTCTTCGTCAAAAGATCGACGAATGCAACTCAAAAAGCGGGCTGAACATCCAACTCTGCCTGCAGGACCCGCGCGCCTTCGAAACCCTCTTGGCGCGCTATGGCGTGTTCACGAATGTCAACAATTACATAGCCGTGGTCGGCAAGAAGAATGGCGAGGCCGATGAAGAGTGCGGCTACTATGGCGAACAGATCGTGCTTCTAGCCCAGCAGCTTGGACTCAACACCTGTTGGGTCGGAGGGACCTATAGCAAGCGCAAGGTCTCTGCCAGCGTCGGCTACGGCGAGAAGATATATCTGGTGATCGCACTTGGTTATGGCGAAAACCAAGGCAAGCCCCACAAGACCAAGCCGGTAGAGACGCTGTGTTCGGTGGTCAACGATGAGGTCCCCGGCTGGTTCCTGTATGCCATGGAGGCTGTCCAGATGGCCCCTTCTGCCATGAACCAGCAGAAGTACCGCTTTCACCTCGATGGCAAGACGGTTCGGGCTGAGCCGGGATCGGGCTTTTACACCAAGGTCGACCTCGGCATTGCGAAGCTGCATTTCGAGATCGGAGCTGCTGCCGCTGGTGCCACCGAGGCCGACTGGCACTGGGGCTGATGAGAAAAAGGGACGGTCACTTTTTCTCATTTTGGCATCGACCGCAGTGCTTCTGCTATCTCTGCCTGCATCTTTTCCGACGCCTCCCCTGATTGGCAGCACAAAAGGGCTTGGTGGGCCTCTTCGCCGCCGATCCTGCCGAGAGCCCATACGACGTAGTTTCGCACGACTTCTTCTTCGTTTCCCAACTGGGCTATCAAGGCCGGCACGTATTTTCGGTCGCGTGTGTTGCCCATGGCGATGGCCGCATTACGTTGGAAATATTTGGGGTGCGTGATGTAATTGTACATGAGGGGATGCACGTAGCGTTCATACAGGCCGCCCTCCATTGCAAGGAGGGATTCCAGGGTGATCTTGGCATCGGCTTCCTCCAAAAAATCATCCTTCTCGAATTCGGAATGGAACTTGCCTCGGTTCTGGGGGCAGACCTCCTGGCACACGTCGCAGCCATGGATATGCATGCCAAGCTGGGGCAACACATCTTTGGGGATATCGATATCGATGCCTTCGCGTTCGGGAACATGCATCCAATTGGCGAAACCGATGCATTTGTCGGCCTTGAGCTTATAGGCTGCGTACAACGCCCTCGTGGGGCATGCGCGGATGCAGTTCTTGCAGTTGTCATCACAGCGGGTTCCGGAATTCGGCTCGTCGTAGTCAAGCTCTTGGTCGACGGCGATGGTGTAGAGGATCACGAAAGAACCCACGCCGTCGACATAGGCGAAGTTGTTGCGGCCGAAGGTTGCGACGCCCGCACGCACGGCCGCCTGGCGGTCCAACATGCGGTGCGTGCCTGTCTTCATGCCCTTTGCTTCAAGGAAGGCGATAAACTTCTGAAGGCGCAGGCCCGCTTCGCTATCGGATGTGGGCATATAGGCCCGAGCCTGATACGCTCGTCCGATCATCTTGCTGAGCTCTTCTGGGAAGTCGACTTGATAATAGTCGTAAGCCACCACGATCAAGGATTTCGCATCAGGCATCTGCTTTTTTGGGTCGGCCGCCCATTTCAAGCTGCTGGCGTTTTCCTTCGTCCAATAGTCATAGGATTCCCCGCGGTTGTCGACCTCGCGGGCGGCAAACTCAAACGGGTCTGCCGATGTAATCCCTGCTTTACAATATCCCAGTTCGAGTGCGTATTCCTTGATTTCTTCCGCTAGGCTCATAGGAACCAACTCCTTTACCCACAGGATGCGCCCATTGGCTTTTCTGGGAAAAGTATAGTTTCCGAATGCTGAAACCGCAATCAGCCAAAAGCATGAGATTCCTCACCTATGGTAACCCTTGCTATAGGCAAAGGTTACCGTTACACTTGCGGGATGAGAAAAAGGGACGGTCACTTTTTCTCATTCTCATCCTATTGATACATTCTGGGGTGAATTGCGTGAGTCTGTAGGATGGGATACCGGAAATGAGAAAAAGCGACCGTCCCTTTTTCTCATTCAGAAGAGAGTACAAGGTGGTTGGGCAAGCACAAGCACGTGTTCAGATATCCGAGGCGGCGGCGATGCTCGGCGTCTCACCCGACACGATTCGACGGTGGGACAAGATGGGCTTGATCAAGGCCCTCCGTGACGAGAACAACCACCGAACCTTCAACCCCGAAGAGCTTGCGCGCGTCAAACACAAGATCGAAGGGACTTCGGCCGAGAACAACTACCAGGTCCTCACCTCGAAGAAGCGCTATCCTGTGAAATGCGTGGACCTGTTTGCAGGCGCAGGCGGCACGGCACTCGGCTTCCACAACGCAGGCATCAAGCACATCCTGCTCGCAGAGCTTGACCGCAATGCGGCCGAGACCCTCCGCATGAACTCAGACATTTCCAAGCTGGGATGGAAGGTGTACGAAGGCGATGTCGCAGCGCTTGACTTCTCGCAGATCAAAGCCGATGTGGTTGAAGCCGGTTTTCCCTGCCAGGCTTTCAGCTACGCCGGCAAAAGCCGTGGTTTCGAAGACACGCGCGGCACACTGTTTTTCGAGTTCGCCCGGGCGGTAAAAGAGATCCGGCCCAAAATCGCCATCGGCGAGAACGTCCGCGGCCTGCTTTCGCATGACGGCGGCAAAACCATCGCGACGATGAAAAGCGTGCTTGACGAGCTCGGCTATCGGGTAGAGGCGCGCATCCTGCGGGCGCAATACCTCGACGTGCCCCAGAAACGCGAAAGGCTGTTCCTGTTCGCCGTACGCAAAGACCTTGGCCTGCCCATCATCTTCCCGAAGGAGAAGGATTACTTCGTGTCGCTGCGCGAGGCCTTGGACCATTGCCCGGAATCCGAAGGCCAGAAATACACCGAACGCAAACACCGCATCATGGAGCTGGTTCCTGAAGGCGGTTATTGGCGCAGCTTGCCCGAAGATCTGCAAAAGGAGTACATGGGCGCAAGCTTTTACCTGGGTGGCGGGAAGACCGGCATGGCGCGGCGCCTTTCATGGGACCAGCCAAGCTTGACGCTTACCTGCAATCCGGCGCAGAAGCAGACCGAGCGCTGCCATCCGGAAAAGACGCGTCCCTTGACCGTGCGAGAGTATGCGCGCATCCAGACCTTCCCCGACACCTGGGAATTCGACGGCTCGACCTCAAGCAAGTATAAGCAGATCGGGAACGCTGTTCCCGTGAACCTCGGGTATCATATGGGGCGATGCGTGTTGGCATCGCTTGGCTACCTTGCCATCGACGACAGCATGGAAGCACTAGGTTAGGGGCGGCTATGTGGGATCTCGCGTTTATTTCCGAAGACGACTTCATGACCCATATCGAAAACACGGTGCGTGAATACCAGGCCAACCGCGCCTCGTTCGACCTCAGGGCCTTCAACAGCAACCTCATAGATCCGGTCAAGTTGATGTTCGATGCGTCGGTGTACGGGATGACGTGGGAAGAGGCCGTTGACAGCGAGATTTTCCGTCAGATAGACAAGACCAACAACAATTCGATCGGGTATTTCCACCAAAGGATATTCAAGTATATCGAAGGCTGCTCTGTCCCTGACACGGGTTGGGACGTGGTGTTCGCACCCGTTGGCGGCATCTGCCTGTGCGATGGGACCCCGGTCTCGAAGGTCTATGTCGAAATGAAGAACAAGCACAACACGATGAACTCCTCTTCGCAGGCGCGTACGTACCGAAAGATGCAAGACCAGATTCTTGCAGATGACGAATGTGCCTGCTTTTTGGTCGAGGTGATCGCCCGCCATTCCCAGGATCGGCTTTGGGATCCTATGGTGGACGGCAAGAAGCAGAGCCACAAGTTGATCCGCCACGTGAGCATCGACCAGTTCTACCAGCTTGTGACGGGGGATGCCCAAGCCTTCACCAAGGTCTGCCAGGCCCTGCCCGAAGCAATCGACAAAGCCCGGGCGGCTGCAGCAGGCCATGAGCCCGTGACGGATTCGGTCATGGACGAGCTTCGCGCCCTGCAGAAAAGACAAGGCGGATCGTTTGCCGATGCGCTTTTTTCGCTTTCGTTCTCGGAATATGCGGGGTTTCGGTCGTTAACAGGCTTTATGCAGCCGGAGCTGCAGTTCGACGCGCCTTTGGAAGAGGCGGCGGATGAACAGGATGCCGACTGACATGGCAGCGGCAAGCGAACCCGTGCAAAAGGGCCAGACCCCTTTATACGACCCTCCGGTCTCTGCGGCGGTGCGCAAGTCCATGCAGGGAAACAAGGGTGCGAACACCAAGCCGGAGCTTTTGGTGCGCAAGCACCTGCGTGCGGCCGGCCTGCTTGGGTATCGCCTGCAGTGGAAGGTGCCAGGGCGGCCCGATATCGCGTGGCCAGGCAAGAAGGTGGCGGTCTTTGTGAACGGCTGTTTCTGGCACCGGTGCCCCTACTGCGAGCTGCCGACGCCGAAATCGAACACCGAGTACTGGGTGCTGAAGTTCGAGCGCAACCAGGAACGCGATAAGAAAAACCTCGCGCTCCTCAAGGAAATGGGCTGGAGGATCCATGTTGTATGGGAGTGCCAGCTGAAAAAGAAGGCCATCGACGACACCATGTCGAAGCTCTGCAAGGCACTGGCGAAAGACCTGCAAAAATAAAGCCTTGCGGGAGCCGCGGGTGGGATGGAGGCGGGACGGAGGGGACAGACCCTTTTGTCCCGCCTCCATCCCACCGAGTTCGCCTTATGCGTTAGCGGGCACCCTCTCTCCACTCTGACCGGAATCGGTTAAAGTCTTCGAGGGGCATGGGCTTCGAGAAGTAGTACCCTTGAATCATATCGCAATGCAGCTCAGACAGCTCGTCGACTTGCCACTTCTCGTCAATCCCTTCCGCCACGGTCTTCATTCCCAAATCCTTGGCAAGGTCGATGAAGCGCTTGACCCAGGAGCGCCCGCGGTTGGCGCCAGGTTCGTAGTCGAAGAAAAGCCGGTCAAGCTTCAAAACATCCACCTGCAGGGATTTCAGCATGTTCAACGAGGAATACCCCGACCCGAAATCGTCGATAGAGCACAGGAAGCCGATGCTGTGGCAGATGGCAACCGTCGTCTTGAAATGCTCGACATCGTTCACGGCCAGGCTTTCCGTGAATTCTAGCTCGATGACCCCGTCGGGGATGTCGTAGCGGTTTTTGATCTCTGCGTATGAGGAGATGAAATCAATCTGCATCAGGCTTCTTCGGGATACGTTGACCGAGAAGATGTAAGGGGTTTGGCCATTGTCGAGGACTGTTTCCCGGTAGTGCTTGCAGACCTGCTCGAAGACGAAGCGGTCGACGTCCACGATAAAGCCATTGCGTTCGAAAAGGCCGATAAACTCAGCGGGGGAAAGGAACCCATGCTCAGGCGACTGCCAGCGGACCAAAGCCTCCACGCCTGTAATGTCGTATTCATCCAACGAGACTTTCGGCTGCATATACACCTTGAACTCGCCTGCCTCCAAGGCGTTTTCCATGTGCGATTCGATCGAGGCATCCCAAAGCCTTTTTTTGCGGATATCCTCGGAATAAAAGGCAATATGATCTGTTGAATCCGACCATTTAATGGTGTCGCGGGCAAGGCTCGCGCGGTCAACCATGTCTTCTATGGGAAGCTTTCCGTTGTCGAGTCCGATGATGTAGGCTCCGCAACGCCATCCAACCTTGTATCCCGAAGCAAAGGTATCGGGGAAGACTTCCAATTTATGCATCAGGCTTATATACCGTTTCCGCAAATCGGACTTGCTGGAGCAGATGCGCAACGAGACGAACGTATCATCCCTCACGCGCGCAAAGCATTCATTGGGAAAGGACAGCTCCGCTAAACCATCTGACCAGTACTTTAAAAGCCGCGTCCCTGTTTCACGGCCGAAAAGGTCGTTGATGTATTTGAAGCCCTTGATGTCCTCGTAACACACCACGTACTGCTTGTCCTTGTTCTTGTCGAGGATGTCCTTGGCATCGATAAGGAACTTTTGATAGTTGTCCCGGCCGGTAACCGGATCGACGAAGGCGATGTGCTCAAGGTGTTTGCGGCTATTGTAGGTGCCGCGCCAGATCAGAATAATAAAAAGGACGAACACGATCACCGCGCCCACGATAAGCGCAACCAAGATGATGAGAAACTCGCTGAATATCGGATGCACATCTGCTTGGGGGATCGAGTAAAGCAGATACCAATTGTTGTACGATAGGGGCTCAAACGACACAAACCGGGGGATGCCTTCAACAGGGACCTGTATATAACCTGTTTCACCTTGTGCGAACTGGGTAAGGAAAAACTTCACGACCTCAGGGGGTAGCGGGGGGTCGACGTTAAAGATCGTTTCGCCCGATGAAGCAACCAAAGGGCTGTCGGAGGGAACGATATAATTGCCTTCAGCATCGATGATGTGGGCAAATCCTTTCCCGGCGTACAAGGACCGCTCGACGATGTCATGCAGTTCTTGTGTCGGGTCTGCGGCAAACAGGACGCCGACAATCTCGTTTGTGGTCTCCATGCGTATCGGCACCGCGTAATAGTTGACTTCGATCCCGCTGGCGGCATCGAAGTAAGAATCGGTGACAACGTCTTCACCTTGAACAGCCCGTTTGAAATAGGGGCTTGTGGTAACATCCCCATGGGAGGTTCCGCTTGAATCGACCCACAGCGCATTCCCATTTTTGTCCGCGACGCCTATCCGTACATACGAGTTGTAATCGCCGAGGCGTTTGGTAAGACGCCCGAAAGTACCGTCCTCGTCGATCACGGAGCGGTTTTCAGGAAGAACCGCGGAAGCATGAAGCGTGCCGAACTCTTCGGAGATATGCTCATCAACCTCGAGGCAAGTCAGGCTCGTTGCCTGCTGTATAAACGAAATCGACTCCTCGTCGCTCAGCCGTTCAGTGCGTCCGATGACCAGGATGCTTGCAACAAGGAACAGCACGACGAAAGCCGTGGTAAAGATATAGGCGGCCTTTTCCAAAGGGCTCAGCCGATCAAAGCCCGTGCGCGAAGAGAAATTTTCAAAGACGCTTGCCATGCGTGAACCTTGTTCCTTATGTATCGGTGAAAAGGCCCAAAGAACGAGATGCTTCGACCACTTTTATGCTATTTATTTTGTAACAAACGAACGCGCACCCCGTAAAGAGGTGCGCGTAAACCGTAAAGGATGAGGAACCGAACTGTTTATTCGCTTCGCAATGCCTCCACAGGATCTTTGCGGGAAGCCGCGGACGAGGGAATCAGGCCTGCGATAAACGAGAGGAACATGCTGATCAAGATCAAGACGATGGCCGCCTGCCAGGGAAGCGCGGCAACGTTGGCCACGCCGAAGCCTGCATAGATGATCGCGTTTGCGGGAATGCAAACGAGCGCGGTGATCGCGATGCCAATGAGGCCTGCCACAAAGCCGACGATCAGGGTCTCTGCGTTGAATACGCGGCCGATGTCGCCCTTGGAGGCGCCGATCGAGCGCAGGATGCCGATCTCTTTCTTACGCTCAAGTACCGAGATATAGGTGATGATGCCGATCATGATGGACGACACCACGAGCGAGATCGCCACGAAGGCAACGAGCACATAGCTCACCATGTTGACGATGTCGGTCACCGAGCTCATCAAGGTACCCACGATATCCGTGTAGGTGATCACCTGGTCTTCCTTTTCTTGCGCCTTCATCCGGTCGTTGTAGTCGTCGAGGATCTCGATGATGTGTCCTTTGCCCTCAAAATCCTTGGGGTAGATATTGATCGAGGTCGGTTTCGCAAAGTCTGCATAGCCGAGTTTCTTCAGGATGTTCTCGTAGGTGTTTTCCTCACCCGTCATGTAGGACATCATCAACTCGCCCAACTGCTTTTCGTCCATGTCGAAGTTGAACATGTTGGAGAAGTTGCCCATGCTCATGTTCATGGAGCTTGCCAGGCTGGAGGAAAGCTGGCCCATAGACTGCTTCATAGCCGCGCCGATTTGAGTCTGGATCTGGGTCATCATAGAGGATACGTAGGCGGTCATGTACTGCGTCATGGCTGTCTGCACCTGGGCTTCGATCTGGGGGGCGCCGATGGCGGCACTGAGGTCGGCCGAAAGCCGGGCAGCATTAACGGGGTCTGCAAGATATGCCTGGAAAGCGGTGTTGATTTCGGCAGGAGTGGGAGTCAAAGCAGGAGGAATAGGAGCCGGATAGGAACCACTGAGAACAAAATCCGCAACAGTCTGACCCATAACATCATTTGTCGCCTGCATTTGGGCAGGGGTCAACTGAATCTGTCCCAGGATCGCACTCATGTCCATGGGCGGTGCCTGCACGCTTGAAAGGTCCATCCCTGAAAAATCCAGGTTCAGGCTGCTGGTGTCGAATGTGAGTCCTGAAGTAAGGGAGCTTGCATCAAAGTTGAAGAGGTCGGCCATATTGAAACCGGCATCGTTGCTCTCTTTTTCCTCGGCGAAGGTGCGCCCGGTCAACACATCGACCTCGGGGTTTGCCAGCTGCTCTTGCACGATCTGCTTGGTAGAGGCCTCTTTGATCAGCTGTTGCTGCAAGGCGCTTGTGTAACAGATTCCGGGCGAAAGCGAAGTGGCAGCTGCATCGGGGTTCGATTGGATGATGCCGACGATCTTGATGTCGGTGCCGTTTGCAATGAGGTTTTTCATATAGGCCTCATCATCTGCCTTGTTCAGCCACGCATTGTTTGCCGCATCCTTCTGGTACATGTCGGCGGAATTCACCATTTTGAATGTCACGCCCATGATCTGGTCGTAAGAGAACGACAACTGATCGAGGGGCACGTCGACATCCTCCTTGTTGGCAACCCGTTTTACCATTTCATCAAGCTCGTTCGGGTCGCGGAGCCCCATAGCATACAACGTGTAGTCGTTGACGCCGCCCCGCTGGTTCAGCACCAGGACGCACTCGTTGTACGCTTCGGGCCACTTCCCGGCCACTACATCGTATTGCTGGGAAAGGATTTCCGGGTTGTTCAGCATCTGGTGGAATATGTTGGTGTTGCCGCCGCTGGTCATCATCGAGGCATACGAGCCGGCGGTCCCACTGAGCGTGCCGGAGGAAAGCGGCTTGAAGGCGGTGTTGGGGTTGACCTGCCGCACGCCGCTCGTGGTGTCGGGGCTGTAGATCTTCGGTCCGATGCCGTAGGAGTATTGGACGGTGTTCATGTAGGGATCCATGCCGCTGGTGCCGCTGTCGAGGAAAACCTTGAGCGAGGCCAGGTCGTTTGATCCGATGCGGGAGAACATGTTCGTGAGGGTCTTTGTTTCCTGGACCTTCTTTTCTTCTGCGGTCTGGGTGGTGCTTGCGTCCGTGCTCGTGCTGCCCGAGGCGCCGGCGCCGCCTCCGCCTACCATCGAGGCCATCATCGAGGTCATATCGATACCGGTACTTTCGATTGAAAGCGGGTAGACCGACAAGGTGTCTTCCTCGACGCTTTTTATATAGTTGTTCACACCGTTTGCCAAGGCCAGGATAGCAGCGATGCCTATAATGCCGATCGAGCCGGCAAAGGCGGTCATGATGGTGCGGCCTTTCTTGGTCATAAGGTTGTTGAAAGACAGCGAGATCGCGGTCAGAAACGACATTGCAGTACGGCGGATCGGCTTTTCGCTGACCTTTTCATCTTCGGGGGCGGGGTTGAAGGGGTTGCTGTCGCTGACCACCTTGCCATCGCGCAGGTCGACGATGCGGTTGGCGTAGGTGTCCGCCAGTTCGGGGTTATGCGTGACCATGATGACCAGGCGGTCTTTGGCGATCTGCGTGAGCAGCTCCATGATCTGCACGCTGGTGGTGGAATCGAGCGCACCGGTCGGCTCGTCGGCAAGCAGTATCTCCGGGTCGTTGATCAACGCGCGGGCGACGGCGACACGCTGCATCTGCCCGCCCGAAAGCTGGCTGGGCTTCTTGCTGATGTGGTCGCCCAAGCCCACTTCGATGAGGGCATCCTTCGCCCTTTTCTTGCGTTCGTCACGCGAAACGCCTGATAAAGTCAATGCCAGTTCGACATTGGCAAGTACTGTCTGGTGAGGGATCAGGTTATAGCTTTGGAACACGAAGCCGATGCGGTTGTTGCGATAGGTGTCCCAGTCGCGGTCGGTGTATTGCTCTGTCGAGATCCCGTCAATGACCAGGTTGCCGGAATCGTAGTGATCCAAGCCGCCGACGATGTTGAGCATAGTGGTCTTGCCGGAGCCCGAAGGCCCGAGTATAGCCACGAACTCGTTGTCTCTAAATGAGATCGAGACATCGTCAAGGGCTGTTTGGGAAAAATCTGCGGTCGTATAGGATTTACGGATATCGAATAATTGAAGCACGAATCCTGCCTCTCTGTTTAAGCGTGCGCCATCTCACACGGTAGGGTAAACCAAGAATGTAAACTCACGCCTGCCTTTTGCAATCTGCCGTGGTAAGACCAGGAGTTTTGCTCTTCGTTCAGGCGCCTAAGATGCTTATTTTAGTACCTAAAGTATATGTGTGCAAAGAGGTAGGAAAAATACACAAAAAAGCAGGTACCACGTCCACCGGAAGCACATGACCGTGCGTGCAGGGGGATTGGGGTGGGACAGAGGGGCATGACCTTTTTGGGACAGAGGGGACGGACCCTTTTGTCCCATCCCTGACCAGACCGTTGCCCCAAATGGAGTAACCTGATTTTTTCTACAGGTATAGGCGGTATAGGATACAATAGGAGAAGCTCACATGCGCTGATGGCGGTTTGCCTTATGCTTTGAGCAGAGCTGCGCCAGTTGAAAGTGGGAGGGCGTATGGATCTATCGGATGTAAGCTCCATAACAGACATATTGGCCATTGTTGCCTTCTGCGTCGCTGTGGTCGCACCCTTCTTCATCGCCTACGCTTTCGTCAAGATAATGGAGAAGCGGGAGGGCCGGAAGCAGCCTGTTCCCGAGCATCATCCCCAAAATATCCAGGGAGCCGTTCCGGCATACCGTCCTAATTCATCGGGGTTTGTATCTTTCGCGCATCAGCCCACGCATTACTACGTGCCGGCACACCTCGCGCCCGCAAAACCCGACTCGACCTTTCGGCGCGTGTGGCGTGCTGCGTATCCGATCCTCATGTATTTTGCTATCCAGTTCCTGGTCAGCCTCATTGCCGTCCTGATCGCCGTGATGAACATGGTCTGGGTGAGCGCAGTTTCGCCTACAAGCATGGCTGATGCGGTATGGGAGTTCCTCCTTGCGCTTGCCATTGCCGAGATCATTTCGATCCCCCTGCTTATCCTGTTCAGGCGCATGGATATCAAACGCCTCAAGAAGAGGGGAACCTACCGGCGCTACGAGCGCATCACGGTCGGCAAATGCGCGGTGGCCGCGGCGATAGGCATTGCCTGCTCATGCTTTGCCATCGGCATGTTCACCCTCGCAGGCGATCCGCTTTCCGAATCCGATAATTCGGTCTTCGGGCTGCAGCCGATAATGGCGGTTTTGCTGATCGGCGTGCTGACGCCCGTCGCCGAGGAGCTGCTGTTCCGCGTGCTCCTGTACGGAAGGCTGAGGGAATGGCTGAGCCCGATGTCGGCTGCTTTGATCTGCTCGTTGGTGTTTGCGCTGGCCCACGGCAACGCGACGCAGGGTGTCACGGCGTTTTGCTACGGGTTGATCATGTGCCTGCTCTATGAGCGTTGGAAAAGTTTTTGGGCGCCCTTCCTGGTGCACGCGGGGATCAACACCACCACGGTTGTCATCTCGATCGTGCCCGGTGCGCTCTCTGCGTTCGCGCTGGGGCCTGCTTTGGTGGTGATCATCGTCGTTGCAGCCGTCGTGCTGGTTGGCGGGATTCTCTTCGGGTTCAAGAGCCCTGCAGCTCAAGAAAGGCCCGAGCAGGAGACCGCGTCATATGGGGGGATTGCGCAGCATCCGGCAAGCACGTCCGCTCAATTGCCATTACCTCAACCTGGTATCGCCGCAGCTCCGGATATCCTTCGGTAACGTGCAAAGGGTCTTGTTCCCTTGCACGGTCGGGGCGAACTTCAAGAATATGGATAGGAACATGGATAAACAACGACGTAAAGAACTGCAGTTTGAATATCAAAACCGCATGCCCGATATGGGCGTGATCTCGTTTGCCTGCAAGGAGACCGGCGAGAGTTTTCTCGGTGCCACAGGCGATGCGCGCGCCGGCTTCAACTCGAACCGCGTCAAGCTTGATGCCGGCAGCCATCCCAACAAACGCCTTCAAGAGCTTTGGAACACCTACGGCGAAGGCGGCTTCGAGGTGTCCTTGCTCGTACAGCTCGAATACGAGGACCAGCACGCGGACCACACCGAGGAGCTCGAAGAGCTTCGCGAAGGATGCCTGGCCGCCGACCCCAAAGCAAGCAAGATCTGGAAGTAACCGAGAAAAGGGGACAGTCCCCTTTTCTCGGTTATGCAGAAAAGAAGGCAAGGATGTTTGCATAAAGGACTTCGAAGGAAAATCCTTGACAAGCCCGAACGCAGACTTACAATTTGTTATTAGCACTCTACGATAGAGACTGCCAAACCGAGAAAAGGGGACAGTCCCCTTTTCTCGGCTTCTTTGCTGGGCACACGTGTGAAAGGAATATATGGTATGAGGAAGTTCAAGACTGAAAGCAAACGGCTTCTTGATCTGATGATCAATTCAATCTATACGAACGAAGAGATATTCCTGCGCGAATTGATCTCGAATGCGTCCGACGCTGTCGACAAGCTGTATTTCAAGAGCCTGACCGACTCCGATGTGAAGCTTTCAAAAGATGAGCTCAGCATCAGCGTCTCATTCGACAAGGATGCCCGCACCATAACGGTATCCGACAGCGGCATCGGTATGACCGAAGATGAGCTCGACAAGAACCTTGGCACCATCGCGCATTCGGGAAGCCTCGACTTCAAAGGCGGGCTCGAAGAGGATGCAGGCGAAAGCATCGACATCATCGGGCAGTTCGGCGTCGGTTTCTACTCGTCGTTTATGGTGGCCAAAAAGGTCACGGTTATCTCCCGGGCTTATGGGGCAGACGTCGCATACAAGTGGGAAAGCGACGGCGAGGCGGGCTATTCGATCTCCGAGAGCACACGCGCAGACCATGGCACCGACATCACCCTGACCCTGCGCGACAACACCGAGGAAAACCCCTACGACAGTTACCTTAGCGAAGGCAAGCTGAAAAGCCTGATCAAACGCTATAGCAATTACATCCGCTATCCCATTTTGATGGAGGTCTCAAAATCGCGGGAAGTGCCGAAGCCCGAAGACGCCGGCGACGACTATACCCCTAAATATGAGGATTACACCGAGACCGAGACCGTCAACTCGATGACGCCTATCTGGAAGCGCTCCAAATCAGAGGTGACCCAAGAAGAATACAACGAATACTACCATTCCGACTTCCATGACTTCACCGACCCGGTGCGCACTATCTCGGTCCATGCGGAAGGCACCTTGACCTATGACGCCCTGTTGTTTGTTCCGGGGCATGCGCCGTATGACTTCTACAGCAAGGATTACAAGAAAGGCCTTTCGCTTTACAGCTCGAACGTGCTGATCATGGAAAAATGCGAGGACCTGTTGCCGGACTACTTCAGCTTTGTGCGCGGCATCGTCGATTCGCAAGACCTCTCCTTGAACATCTCCCGTGAGACCCTGCAGCAAAACAGCCAGCTTCGCGCTATCGAGCGCAAGCTCGAGAAGAAGGTCAAGTCGGAATTGGCCGACATGCGTGACAAAGACCGCGAAGAGTACGAGAAGTTCTTCGAGAATTTCGGGCGCTCGATCAAGCATGGCATCTACACGAGCTACGGCATGCAGAAGGAATTGCTGGGTGACCTGCTGCTGTATTATTCTGCCAAGGGGCAGAAAATGGTCACGCTCGACGAATACCTCGATGCCGCCGCCGTTGATCAGGAGGTCATCTACTATGCCGCGGGCGATTCGGTCGACCGCCTGGCCAAGATGCCGATCGTCACATCGGTCATGGCGAAGGGCTTAGACGTGCTGCTCTGCACGCAGGACGTCGACGATTTCTGCATTTCCGCCATGCAAGACTATAAAGACAAGCAGTTCAAAAACGTGGCTGGCAGCGACCTTGGCCTTGAGACCGAGGAAGAGAAAAGCCAGGCCGAAGAAGTGGCGAAGGAAAACGAGCCGCTCTTCAGCGCCATGAAGGAAGCCCTGGGCAACAAGGTAACCAAGGTCTCGGTCTCATCGTGGCTTGCCGATGCGCCTGCCGCTTTGACGGCCGAAGGCCCGATCTCGCTTGAAATGGAGAAGATCCTTTCGCAGCTGCCTGATAACGACGACGTAAAATCCGAGCGCGTCCTTGAGATCAACGCCAAGCACCCCATCTTCGAAACGATGAAGGCGGCCCAGGAGGCAGGCGACACCGATAAGGTGAAACGCTATACCGAGATCCTGTACAGCCAGGCCTTGCTGGTCGAAGGCATGCCGGTCGACGACCCCGTGGCGTTTGCCCAAGCGGTAGCAGAACTCATGGTGTAAATGAGAAAAGGGACGGTCGAGTTTCTCATTTCTCACATGCATCCAAGCACAAGCCGAGAAAAGGGGACTGTCCCCTTTTCTCGGCTTTCAGATGTAACGATACCTATTCAGATCCTCCGTCATCGTTGCTTGTCGGCCTACATCGTCTTATAGTTATTTGAGATATGTTTGGCCAGCAAAGGAGGAGATATGGCTAACTTTTTCCATTTCAGCCCATGCGGGAACACCAAAGCCTGTGCGGAGTACGTTCTTGACGGGATGGGGGAATCTGCGACAAGCGTCAACCTGTTGTCGCCCGAGGTGTTCCAGCCCGATCCGGCAAGCATCAACGTCGTTGCGTTTCCGGTGTTCAGCGGGCATGTTGCGCCGGTGGTGTTCGACCGTTTGGATGTGGCGCTTCCCGAAGGATCCAAAGTGGTCGGCGTCGCGGTATACGGCAACCGCGCTTTCGAGAACGCTCTTCAAGAGATGAACGATTACCTGGTGGGCAAAGGCTGCGAGGTCGTTGCGCTCGTTGCCGCCGTAGCCGAGCACTCCCTGTGCGACAAGATCGCAACAGGACGCCCCGATGCCGAAGACGCCGCGCTGCTCACAGACTTCGGATTGCAGGTGGCAGACAAGCTGGCGGCAGGCACCACAGAAACATTCGACTTCCCTTCCCAGCCCGATATCGCGCCTTACGCGCTTGGCGTGGGGCCGATCACAAACGAGGAATGCACCGCCTGCGGGATCTGCGCCGACGAATGCCCCACGCAAGTGATCGTGATAGAGGATGAGGCCATCTCACCTGCCCAATGCCTGAGCTGTGCGCATTGCATCGTGGTATGCCCCTTCGATGCCCGCGAATACCCGGCGGAGGCCGCGGCTATGTTCGAGCAGTTCCTTACTGCGAAGGCATCTGAGCGCCGAACGGCGGAGTTGTTCATGTAGCACGTTCAAGAGCGTGCAAGGGCCCCAGGCCCTTTTGCACGCCTGGGAGGCCAGAATGGACAACCCGAGACTCCTATCGTCGGGTGAGTTTGCCCGAATGTGTAACGTCAGCAGAGAGCTGCTCATCCACTACGACAAAATAGGCCTGTTAAAGCCGAAGGAAATCAGAAAAAACGGCTATCGCTACTATTCCATCGAGCAGCTTTACCTGTTCGACGGGATCAGGTTCTTTGTCGATGCAGGCGTTCCCATAAAGGAAGTGAGGGAGTATTTCGACAACCGTTCGACCGAGCTGTTCCTCGAGCGTATCCAGGGGATCATCGCGCGTATGGAAGAACAGAAAACCATCATGGAGGGCCGCATCGGCATGATGGAGAAGATGCGCTACATAACGCATCGCGCCTTGTTGTTTCCGAAGGGTGAGACACGGCTTTCCTTTTGGGACGAGCTTGCCATGATCGTGACCGACATCGCCGAGGACAACGTCGAGTCCTACGAACAGGCCTTGGGCAAGCACTCAGACTTCTGCCGCAACGTCGCCCATGTGTCGCGCTTCCCCATGGGCCGGATTGCAGAGGTCCCCGATTTCGACGAACCGACAAGGCGGGTGTATACAAAGCTGCAGACCTGGGTTTCGGTTCCGGAAGATATAGCGCACCTCGAAGGACGCCTGCTCATGAAACCCCGTGGCAATTATGCGGTTATCCTGCACCAAGGGGGAAGGAACACCATCGAGCGCTCATACGTGAAGCTGTTTGCATACCTGAAGAAAGAAGGGCTTTCGACCTTCAGCCCGGTGTATGAGCTCGATATGAACTCATATCTCATGTCGAGCTCGGTGGAAGACTATCTCATCCACGTGTCTGTGCTGGTGGACAAAGAGGCCTAGCCTTATGGGCGGCCATGCCAGTTGTCCCGGTCTGGCATGGCCGCAACCTGATGGCAGGCATCGTTTTGCGAGAAAGGCAGTACTCGCTTGCGCTAGGAGGCGCGTCCGATGCCTTCCAGGAGGTCGTCAACTACTGTCGGGTCGGCGAGGGTCGAGGTGTCGCCGAGGTCCTCGGTTTCCTGGGCGGCGATTTTCCGAAGGATCCGCCGCATGATCTTTCCGCTTCTTGTCTTCGGGAGCCCCGCCGCAAAATGTATGACTTCAGGGCTTGCAATAGGTCCGATACTTTCGCGCACCTGCTTGACCAGCTTCTCTTTCAGGTCATCGTCTGGCTCGACCCCATCATTCAAGGTGACGAAGGCATAGATGCTCTCGCCTTTGACGTTATGGGGGTAGCCGACGACGGCGGCCTCTGCAACGTCGGGATGCGAGACCAAGGCGCTTTCGACCTCTGCCGTCCCGATCCGATGCGCCGAAACCATGATGACATCGTCAACGCGGCCGAGCAGCCAGTAATAGCCGTCTTGGTCTTGATAGGCGCCATCCCCCGTCAGGTAGTGGCCGGGCTCGGGGAAATATATGTTCTTGAAGGCCTCGTCGTTTCCGTAGACACCCCTCATCATGCCAGGCCAAGGCCTGGTAAGCACAAGGTTTCCACCCTCGCTCGAGGGCGCCTCGGTGCCGTCATGGCGGATGACCTTGGGCTGTATGCCAAAGAAGGGCAAAGCCGCAGACCCGGGCTTCATATCCACCGCCCCGGGGATCGTTGAGATCAGGATGCCCCCTGTCTCTGTTTGCCACCAGGTGTCGGCAATCGGGCAGCGTCCCTTCCCGATGACGTTGTAATACCAGAGCCAGGCCTTGGGGGTGATAGGCTCTCCAACTGAGCCGAGCATGCGAAGGCTGCTGAGGTCACGGCTGTTTGGCCAATGGTCCCCCTCCTTCATCATTGCGCGAATGGCCGTCGGCGAGGTATAGAAGATGTTGACGCCGAACTTCTCGATCACTTCCCAGAAGCGGTCGGGTTTCGGATAGCTCGGCACGCCTTCGAACATCATCACGGTGGCGCCGTTGGCAAGCGGGCCGTAGACCAGGTAGGTGTGGCCGGTGATCCAGCCGGCGTCAGCCGCGCACCAGTAGACGTCCTCGTCCTTGATGTCGAAGACATACTTGGCGGTGAGCATCGCATACAGAAGATATCCGCCGGTCGTATGCAGCACCCCTTTGGGTCGGGCGGTGGAGCCGCTCGTGTACAGGATGAAGAGCGGGTCTTCCGCATCCATGACCCTTGGCTCGCAGCTTTGGGAAACCTGGGACAGCAGGTCATCCCACCACGCGTCGCGCCCGATGGCCATTTTGGTGCGCTTGTCGATGCGGCGGACCACGATGCAGCTTCTCACTTGGGGGCAGGACTCCAAGGCCTTGTCGCATATGGATTTGATCTCGAGGAGCTTCCCAGCCCGATAGCCGTGGTTTGCAGTGATGACAACCTCTGCGCCGGAGTCCTGGATACGGGTGATCAGGGAGTCGGCGCTCAAGCCGCCAAACACCACACAATGCACCGCGCCGATGCGCGTACAGGCAAGCATGCTGATCACAAGCTCGGGAATCATGGGGAGGTAGATTGCGACCCGGTCGCCTTTTTTCACGCCCAGCTCCTTCAGCATGTTGGCTGCCTTGTTCACTTCCCTGTGCAGCCGCTGGTAGGTATAGGTCTCCACTTCTTCAGCGGGCTCTCCCTGCCAGATGAGCGCCGCCTTGTTTCTGCGCGGGCCGGCCAAATGCCGGTCGAGGCAGTTATGGCTCACGTTGAGCTTGCCGCCTTGGAAGTATTTCACGAAGGGCTGTTCGCAGTCGAAGTCGTATTCCTCGACGCGATCCCAAGGCTCGAACCAATCGATGTGCTCTTCTGCCATGGCCGCCCAGAATTGCTCGGGATCCTCTACGGATTGACGGTACAGCTCGTCGCGGTCTTGGCGGGTTTTGATCCAGGCCTTGTAGCAGAAATCGTCGGAAGGCTCTATCGACCTGCTGTTGTTCAGCAGTTTGTCGATGCCTGTTGCGGTGGGTGTGGGGGCTGCTGCTGGCTTTTTCATGGTCATCGTCACTGTCATCGGTCTGCCTTTCTCGCGGGAAACATGTTGGTTGCAAGGTTTTGCATTGCTTGGTATTCGGAAGTGAGCATTCTCCAAACCAATGGTTCATCAGGTGTTTGCTCAGGAAAGCTGAGAGGCATGTCGGCCAGCAGCTCTTGTCTGAGGTCGGTGCGGTTGGTGTAGAGCGAAACCACGGCCTTCTCCAAGATCTTCACCTCGCGGTAGAGGCCGCTTGTCGAGAGCGCCTGGTAAAGGTGCGGAATGGTGGCCTGCGTGCATTCCTTCCACCAGGCGACGCCGCTGATGTCCATCAGGCTAATTGCGTTGGCGATAAGCAATGCCGACTCGAGGCAAGGGTTGAGCTGGGCGGCAAGTACGGGATCAAGGCCGGTCTCGTTGTGGAGCAGGTACATCCGATGCAGTGCAAACTTCTTGATGGCCATGGATTCCGATTCAAGCACCAGTGTGAGCAGGCGTGCAGGATCGGCGATCATCGAGATGGCCTTCCGCTTGACGGCATCGTTGGGGTCTCTAAAGGCTATGCGCTCAAGGCATTCGGGGTTGTCGAGCCTTCCAATGGCCTCTTCCCTGACCACGGCATCTGAATTGCCTTCTGCGACCGCAAGCAGGAAGCCCTGGCTCGTGATGCATGCCACCGCTGTTTTGCGAATCTCGGCATAGGGGTGCGTCTGGGCGATCTGGAACAGCATGTTCTCGTTGCCGATCCTTTGTATTGCAAGGACACAGGAATGCCGGTCTTTGCAGGGATAGAGTGCAACGTCTTCAAGGAGCGTGTCATCATGGATCTTTTCAATGGCGCCTTTGAACACCTCGTAGTCTGCCGCGTGCTTTGCGACATACGCCAAAAGGGCCTGTTGCGTCAGGCACTCCATCGAAACGAGCCGTACGCGCCAATGAGGATGGCTCACACAGGCAGAAGCAAAGGCCTCTTGTGCGCGAGCATGTCCAAAGGGGTAGGCTTCCAACGTGGTCTCTCGGTAATCGGTATGGGTTTGCTTCATGGTGATTCGCCTCCTATCGGGACCTTCTTAGGGGGGCAGCGAGCAAGCTCAGCTGTTTAGGAAGGCTACTATCAGGCTTGTAACCGTTACAAGGTCAATAAGGGCGTGTGAAAAACCACAGCGATCGGACAGAATACGCCGCTAATCGGCGATCTGGAGCTGTTGGCCTTTGGTCTGTTGCCGTGCTGAAAACTGCGCAGGGCAGGCGATTCGCCTGCTTTTGCCCGCTGCGAGGTCCGATGGAGGGTGGCTTTCCCTAGAACTCAGCCGACACGTAATGTGGTTGATAGTGGTCGGATTCGATGTATATCTC
>JAVBQH010000110.1:0-22056 GCA_031549175.1 Raoultibacter sp. | reverse complement strand
AGGCCGAGGCCCGCGTGCTCATGCTGTCGTCGAACAACATCAAATCGCCTGCCCACGGCCGTCCTCTGACGGTGCCGACGCAGGATATGATGATCGGTCTGTATTACCTGACCGCTGCGCGCGAAGGCTTCCCCGGCGAAGGCCGCGCCTTCATCGACTTCGACGACGCCATGAACGCCTACGATGCGCGTGCCGAGCTCGACCTGCAGGCTAAGATATGGGTGCGCCTTACCAAGGACACACAGGTCGCCACCTCCTATGGCGTGTTCGAGGACCGCGCGTGCGGCGACCGCATCGAAACCACCATCGGCCGCATCACCTTCAACAACGTGCTGCCCGACGACTATCCGTACCTCAACTACGAGATGAACAAGAAGGAGATCGGGCGCCTTGTCGAGGACTGCTGCAACCGCTATGACCTCTCCGATATGCCGGCGATCCTCGACGGCCTGAAAGACGCGGGCTTCCACTATGCGACGCGCGCCGGCGTCACCGTTTCAGTCTACGACGCGACCGTGCCGCCCGAGAAGGAAGAGATCCTTGCCAAATACGACGAGAAGGTCGCGTTGATCGATGAGGATTACGAGATCGGCCTCATGTCGACCGACGAGCGCCACAAGCAGGTCGTCGACATCTGGAACACTGCCAACGAAGAGGTCGGCGAGGCAATGGCCGCGAACTTCGACAAGTTCAACCCCATCTACATGATGGCCTTCTCCGGCGCCCGAGGCAACATCAAGCAAATCCGCCAGCTGGCAGGTATGCGCGGCCTCATGTCCGACCCGAAGGGCGAGATCATCGACCGCCCCATCAAGGCGAACTTCCGCGAGGGCCTTTCCGTCCTCGAGTACTTCATCTCGACGCACGGCGCCCGTAAGGGCCTCGCCGACACGGCGCTTCGAACCGCCGACTCGGGATACCTGACCCGCCGCCTCGTCGACGTCGCGCAAGACGTCATCATCCGCGAGATCGACTGCGGCACCACCGACGGCGTGCTGTACTCGCTCTATACCGAGAAGGGCGAGCTTGATGAGAACCTCATCGGCCGCTGCCTGCTTGAAGACGCCGTGGGCAAGGATGGCAAAGTGGTGCTTCCCGTCGGGGAGTATGTCTCCCATATGGACCAGATCAAGGCGATGGAGGATGCCGGCATCACCGATGTCGTTATCCGAACCGTCATGACCTGCCATGCCGACTTCGGCGTCTGCCAGAAGTGCTATGGTTGGGACCTTGCAACCTCGCGTCCGGTCAACATCGGCACCGCGGTGGGCATCATCGCCGCGCAGTCGATCGGCGAGCCCGGCACGCAGCTCACCATGCGTACCTTCCATACCGGCGGCGTCGCAGGCGAGGACATCACCCACGGCCTGCCCCGCGTCACCGAGCTTTTCGAAGCCCGCAAGCCCAAGGGCCAGGCGGTGCTTGCCGAGATCTCCGGCACCTTGCAGATCACGAACGACAAGCAGAACAAGACGCTCACCATCCACGACAGCCAAGGCAATATCCGCGAATACGTCATCTCTGCCCGCGCGCAGATGATGGTCGGCATCACCGACATGTGCGAAGTGACCGTCGGCCAGCAGTTGACCAAGGGTTCGGTGAACCCCCACGACCTGCTGCGCCTGACCGACCCGAACACGACGCTGCGCTATATCGTCTCCCAGGTCCAGGGCGTCTATATCAGCCAGGGCGTCGACATCAACGACAAGCACATCGAGGTCATCGCACGCCAGATGCTGCGCAAGGTGGCCGTCACCGATGCGGGCGAATCCGAGTTCCTCCCGGGACGCCAGGTCAACCGCTTCGAGTTCGAGAAGATCGCCAACCAGCTGGTACTTGATGAAAAAGAGCCCCCGGTCGGACAGCCGCTGCTGCTCGGCATCACCAAGGCATCGCTTGCCACCGACTCCTGGCTTTCGGCCGCGTCGTTCCAAGAGACCACCAAGGTCCTTACCGATGCCGCCATCGAGGCCAAGACCGACCATTTGGCCGGGCTCAAGGAAAACGTCATCATCGGCAAGCCGATTCCCGCCGGCACCGGGCTTGGCCGCTACCGCAAGGTCGGCCTCACCTACAAGGGACGTCCGGTCGACCGCGTCTCAAGCGAGAACCTGCCCGAGTTCGCCCCTGACGCGCTGCGCGACATCGAGGACCTCTTGCCGCAGCCCCAGGACTGGTCGCTTGACGGCGAGAGTTATCTCAACATGGGCACCAACTATGGCAGCTACTACAACGGCATGTCCCTCGGCACCAGGCCTCACAACTTGAGCGACGAGGATGCCCGCCTGTATATCTATGATGACCTGGGAGTTTCTCAGCGTTGGGCGAACAAGTTCTCTGAAGCGGGTATAGAGACCGTGTCCGACCTCATGGGCCACACCGAAGAGGACCTCCTCCGTATCGAGGGCATCGGCGTGAAGGCCATCGAAGAGCTTAAAGAAGGCTTGGAACAGCATGACCTGCTGCAGGTCATCGAGGATGACCTGAGCGCGTCGAACGACGACATGAGCCAGCTGCTCGACATGGTGTTCAGCCCCGACGACACGATCTTGATCGGCGGCGACGAGCCACCGACCTTCAGCACCGACGGCGAGGATATGCTGGGCGAGGCTTTGCCGCCGCGCTCTTACCAGCGTAACCTCGAAGAGCTCGATGCCCTGCTCGGTTCGGTCGGGGCCTCAGGCTTCGGCGCCCCGGAGGAAGGGGAGGAAGGCGCTGCCCCAGAAGGGCAGGCGCCTGCCAGTGCCATTCTCGAGGAGGAGACCCCCGAGGACGAGTAAACGCACAAGTGAGAAAAAGGGACAGTCACTTTTTCTCACTTTTGGTCAACCGGCAAAGGGGGAGTGCCCCCTTTGCCGGTTTATAGGCAGCAATGAGAAAAAGCGACTGTCCCTTTTTCTCACGACAGGCAGGTTGGTATGGCAGAGAAAACCTACGGCGTCGAAGGCGAGCAGGCTCCCTCCTCCCAGATCGGGGCATCGCTCGAAGCGCTTTGCGCGACCATAGCGGCGCGCCATGGGGCAGGCGGGGAAAGCTATACCAAGCGCCTGCTTGACGGGGATGAGGCCTACGTCTTGGGCAAGGTCGTCGAAGAGGCCGAGGAAGTGGCCGAGGCCGCCTTGGAAGGCGATCAAGACCATCTCCGCTATGAGGCGGCCGATGTCGTCTATCACCTGATGGTGGTACTAGACCGCCACGGAATCTCGCTCGACGAATTTGCCGCCGAGCTCAATTCGCGCATGACGGAGGAAGAACGCCCCGCCGGCGGCCTGCGTTTGTTCGAGGAATTCGTCAACAGGGGAAAATAACCGCCAGTGGGACAAAAGGGACAGACCCTTTTGTCCAACCGCCGAACACCCCTGTGAATGAAAGGTTGGGTAGGATGGGAAGACTGTTTGGGACCTACGGCGTTCGGGGGATAGCCAATAAAGAGCTGACCTGCGAGATGGCTTACCGCTTGGGACAGGCCGCCGTCGCCTTCCTCGGGGAGAACATCGTCATCGGAAAAGACACGCGGCTTTCGGGCGACATGCTCGAGGCAAGTGTCGGAGCAGGCATCATGAGCATGGGGGGCACCGCGCTTGGCGCCGGCATCATCCCGACCCCGGGAGTCGCCCTCCTTACGCGCAAGCTGTACTGCGACGGCGGCATCGTGATCTCCGCATCGCATAACCCTCCTCAGTACAACGGCATCAAGTTCTTCGACGCGCTTGGGTACAAGCTTCCCGTCGATCTCGAAAAGGCCATAGAGGACTACGTCATGGCGGGGGGCGCCCCTGCGAAAGACCTTGCCGAAGGCGATGCGGTCGGCGTCAGCATCCCTGTTGACGATGCATGCGGCATCTATATCGCACATGTCGTCGACAGCATTACCGAACAGGGCATATCATTCGAGGGGCTCCACATTGCGCTCGATGCCGGGCATGGGGCTGCTTCGTTGACCAGCGCCGAGGCCTTCGAACGCCTCGGGGCCAAGGTCTCTGTGATCAACGACGACTTTGACGGTACTGACATCAACGTGGAGTGCGGATCGACGAACCTCGGGCCGCTGCACCGGCTGATGCAGGAATCCCAGGCCGATGTGGGTGTCGCCCACGATGGCGATGCGGACCGCGTCATGATCGTCGACAGCACAGGCGGCGAGATCGACGGCGACTTCATCGAGGCGGTTTGCGCGGTCGACCTGAAGGAGCAAGGCAAGTTGCCCGGCAACGCGGTGGTTTCCACGGTCATGTGCAACCTGGGATTCATACATGCTATGCGCGCCGCAGGCATCGAGGTCTTGCAGACACAGGTGGGGGATCGCTATGTGCTGGAGAGGATGCAAAGCGAGGGGCTGGTGCTCGGCGGCGAGCAGAGCGGCCACCTCATCTATAGCGAGCAGAACACCACGGGCGACGGGCTGTTGGTGGCATGCCTGTTCCTTGCCGCCTGCCAACGCGCCGGGAAGACGGCTGCGGAGGCCTCGTCGGTTATGAAGCGCTTCCCGCAGATACTCATCAACGTGCATGGCGTCGACAAGGGCGCCCTTGGGGATAATGCCCGTGTCTTCGAGCGTATCGCAGCAGCTGAAGACGAGATGGGCGAGAACGGCCGCGTCCTCGTGCGTCCCAGCGGCACCGAGCCATTGGTGCGCGTTATGGTGGAAGCCTCAGATGAAGCCGTCGCACAGCGTCTGGCCGAGGATATCGCTGCAGTGGTGAAGGCGGAGCTTGCCCAAGGCTAGGCTTTCTCCAGACACCAGGGCAGGTAAAACACAGGGACAGCCACTTCGGGCTGGGCAGGGGGGCAGACCCTGGGACAAAAGGGAAAGACCCTTTTATCCCAGGGTCTGCCTTGTCCCGCCGAAGACAAATCCTTCTTTTATGAGATATCTACAATTAGTTGACTATATCTATTAGTTATACTAGTCTATGTGTACTTGACTTAGAAGGAGCCGGAATGGACAACGAACTATCACGGAGGAACTTCCTCAAGATATCAGGCCTTGCTGCGGCATCTATCGCCATAGGCGCCGGGTTGACTGCTTGCAGCGGCAACGCGCCCCAAGCAGCGGGCAGCACAGGCGCTTCCGCGAATGCCTCGCAGGAATTCATGAAGCAAGGCAAAGGCCAGCCTCTCGTCTGCGGCGTGACGGGCAAGCTCATCAAGATCGCCCCGGCCATCCTGGCAAACAAGCTCGGGTATTTTGCCGAGGAGGGCTGCAACGTCGAGATCCAGCAAATCGCACTCAACGATGCCATGACGGCACTCACCAACAACCAGCTTGACATCGACCTGTTCGGCGTCGTGCCTGCCTGCACCTATGTGTCGCAGGGGGCGAAGTCATACATCTTCGGCGGCACCATCCTCAACGGCTCTGAGATATGCGCGCCTTCCTCCTTTTCGAAGGCCCTGGCAAGCCCGCAAGACTACCGCGGCCTGACGATCGCATGCATGCGCGCGGAAACAGGCCAGATGGTGTTCAAAGACTACCTGCAAAAACAGGGCCTCAAGCTCGACCAGGATGTCCATTTCATCTATGTCGACAACGACCAAGCAGGATTCGAAGCGGCAAAAAAGGGCCAGGTCGACCTCTATATCACCAACAACGCCCAAGGCTATGTTCAGCGTGCCAACGGCATCAACGTCGTTGCAACGGTCAAACAGTACACGGGCGACTACCCGTGCTGCCGTCAAAACTGCTCGGAAAGCGCCTACAAGACGAAGTACCTCTCGCTCGTCGATTTCGAGACCGCGTTGCTTCGCGGATACAAGACCTACAAGCAGGAGCCCGAGACGGTCATCCCGATCCTTGTGGAGTACTCAGGCCAAGATGCCGGCTATGTCCGTGCGGCCATGTACGGCACTTCGGACTACGTGAACATGATGGACCTCTCGCCCGACCCCAACCGCAAGGCGGTGCTCGGCTTTTACGAGACCTTGAAAAACATCGGCGAGATCGACAAGAACACCGCCTACAAGATGGACGACTATGTGGTGACCTCGGTCTACAAGGACGCCCTCGACAATCTGAGCGCCCGCGAACCGAACGAGCAGCTGTGGAAGGACCTGCAGGGCACCTACCAGCAAAACAACGCATAAGGCAAAAAGACTTGACCGGCGAAGGATCACGTTGGAGAATATTCAGTCAAGGCCGGATCAACCGGCCTTGCTAGTCTGGATGCCGGCTGCGGCGGCGTGTGGCGTTTGAGGAGAAGCGTGGGATCGATCGAAATAAAACAGGTCTCCTTCACGTATGCCGACGAGGTGCGTGAGGAAAGAACCGGCGTCCGGCAAGAGGCGCTCAAATCGATCGACCTCGTTATCCCCGAAGGCCAGTTCCTCTGCCTTATCGGCCATTCCGGCTGCGGCAAGACGACCCTGCTCCGCCTGCTTGCCGGGTTGGACAAGCCGACCGCAGGCGAGATCCTCATTGACGGGAAGCAGGTTGAAGGCGCCGGCCTTGACCGGGCGGTGGTCTTCCAGAACTACTCGCTGTTCCCCTGGATGAAGGTCCAAAAAAACGTCGAGTTCGGCATCAGCCAGGCCAACAAGGAGTTTGCCCGAGGGATGGATTCCGACCGCGTAAGTGCGATTGCGGCTGACTACCTTGAACGGGTCGGCATGGCGGATGCCGCGCAAAAATACCCCTTCCAGCTTTCAGGCGGCATGAGGCAAAGGGTCGCCATTGCCCGCGCGTTGGCGATGGACGCCGAGATACTCCTGTTCGACGAGCCGTTCGGCGCCCTCGATGTGAAGACCCGCTGTTCGCTTCAGAAACTGGTCGATGCGCTTTGGCGCAACGGGGAAGAACGGAAGACGGTGTTCTTCATCACCCACGACATTAGCGAAGCCATCCTTTTGGCCGACCGCGTCGTGTTCATGCGCCATGGGGAGGTGCTGGTGGATCGGATGGTCGACATCGACCGCCCGCGTTCCTCCGCGGTGCTTGCGCAAGACCCGCGCGCCCTCGATTTGAAGGACGAGCTCACGAGGCTGTTCTACCTCGACCCCGAATGGGATGTTGAAGATGAAGCGTCTGTTCAATAAGGAATTCGTCATTGCGCATATCCTGCTGGTGGCGCTTCTCATCATCATCACCTGCGTCCCCAATCAACGCATTATCAGCGTCACCTATTATCCGCTGGTCGTAGGCGTGCTTGTCATCGAGGCCCTGTACCTTGTCCGCCTGTTCTTCATGCGCCGGAGCGGGCGGTTCTCGACGGGGCCGACCGACATAATCGTCCTCGTCTGGCTGTTCTTCATCGTCTGGGATCTGGCCTCGACGAAATTCAACGTAGCCCATCCGGTGCTGGTGCCGGCGCCCGAGGCGGTGTTCAACGTATTCTATGCGCAGGCCGCCGTTATCGGAAACGACATCCTCACCTCGACGACCCTGCTGCTCATGGGCTTTATCGGGGGTTTGGCTCTCGGGGTGGTCTTGGGCATCGTCTGCGGTTGGGTGCCGCGTCTTCGGGCGATGTTCTTCCCGATTGCAAACGTATTGGCCCCCATCCCGCCCACGGTTTTCGCGCCCTACCTGATCGTGCTGTTGCCTACCTTCAGGTCCGCCTCGGCCTTCATCATCTTGCTCGGCGTATTCTGGCCCCAGTTCCTTAACATGATCGTGCGTGTGTCTTCACTCGATGTGCAGCTCCTCGACAACGCGCATACCCTCGGGGTGAAGAACTTCACCATGATCACGCGCATTATCCTGCCCTATGTCTTGCCAGAGGTGCTTAAAGGCCTGCGCGTCTCGATGACCACGGCCTTCCTGATGCTCACCTTTGCCGAGATGCTCGGCGCCACTTCAGGGGTCGGCTACTTCATAAGCAACGCGAACAACTATGCGAACTACACGAACGTCGTTGCGGGCATCATCGTCTGCGGCGTGATGGTCACCATCTTGAGCTCCATCACCTCATACATCCAAAAGAAGTTCACCTACTGGCGATAAGCGCCGCGAAGTCCAGCTCCAAGCCGAGAAAAGGGGACAGTCCCCAATTCTCGGGTCTGCGGCCGGCATGCGGGCAGTCGAGCAGAAGCGGATGTTTCACGTGAAACATCCGTTCGTGTAATCAATGTTGGAGATACGGACGACCTTGGCGCTAGAACCCGCGATAGAAGCGGGACGGGCCGTCATGCATGTCCCACTCGCTTTCGAAGTAGATGTTGCGGACGTCCTCGACGCTCAAGCCCCGGCGTGTCTCCGCCTCGGTATCGCGCGGAGAGGTGCCTCGCTCGGCCCACATGATGTTGCAGCCTGCCTGCGCACAGAGCTGGCTCGGCTCATGGGTGCAATTCCCCCTGATGTCGGGACCTGTTGCCAGTGCGATGGCGCCGGCTGTGGTGGCAAGCCTGCTGTAAGGGATGTTGCCGTATTGCGAAAAGACCGTGTCGGGCAAGGTGTTGCGCCTCATGGCGCCGCTGAACCCGACTCCCAGTTCACGGGCGAGCAGTATCTTCTCGGTCAATTCTTCCGGCGTATGCTCTGGGCCGATCGGCTCGATGCAGTTGCCGACGACCAGCCCGGCGTCTTGGGCGGCCTTGATCGTGTTCAGCCTGACGTCGACCTTGCAACGCGTATAGACTCCTTCGCCCAAGCGGATGACGTGGTAGACGCCCTCGATGCCTATGTTTTTCAGCTCCTTGGCATAGTCGCTGTCGAAGTCAGGGATATTTGCGATAACGGGGATGTCCTTGGTAAGCGACTTCTTGACCGCCTTCGCAGTTTCCAGGAAGTCCTCTTCGCCATAGCGCACGGTGGTGACCAGGTAGATGGCGTTCACACCTGCTTCTTCGAAGGTGCGGACCTCCTCAAGCACCTTCTCAAGGGGAAGGCGGAAGGGTTTGGTGAATATCTTGGCCGAAGCGGCGAACGAGCAGAACTGGCAGTCGCTCGGGCACGGGGAGGCATCAAGTCCGACATGGCAGTGTATTTCGGCCTTGCCATCGCAAAGTGCCGAGGTGAAGGTGCGTCCAGCCTGCTGGATCGCGAAGGCCTCTTCAGAAAGCCTCTCGACCGAAAGGAGGGCCACGATTTCCTTCTCATCAAGGACGTTGCCGTCTAAGGCCTTGTTGATAATACGGGTGATCTGCGAATCCATACTGCTCCATTCTAAAAGATCCAAGTCCTATCGATTGTACCAAACGCCTAGGGACGCGCAAGGGGGGCGGTGCGGGTCGGCGGGTCTGCCTCTGTTTCACGAACGCTTGAAGGCTGCGAGCAACCGTGCGAAAAAGCCCGGCTTCTTCGTTGCAGGCGCGTGCTCCACTGCAGGCACTGGCTCTGGTACGGGGGCGGGAGCCTGCTTTTCCCACTCCTGCTGCGCCGCCGCGACCTGCGCCGCCGCCGCTGCCTTCGCCTCGACCTCGGCCTGGACTGCCACTTCGACCTGCGAAAGCGCTTTGGCGATCGCCGTGTAGATGACGACCGGCGCCTCGGCGTCGATGCCCACCCGCGGCCTGTTTGCCTCGATCTCGGCCTCTTCCTGGGCGGCCTCCAGATGGGCGATATGGGCCTGGCTGATGAAATAATCCTGCGAATCGAAGAGTTCAAGCCTGCCTTCGCTGTCCAGTTTGCCGAAATGCCCCAGGGGCGTATAGCTTTGGTCGGGCAGCAGCTCTCGCAGCTTTGCGGTATCCTGCATGGAGATGCGCAGGTAGTCGATGACCGATTTGCGAAGCTTTTCATTCAAGATCGGCCAGGCGACTTCGACGCGGCGATCCATGTTCCGCGTCATCAGGTCGGCGCTTGAGAAATACAGATGCATGTCGTCAAATTCGCCGAAGCCGAATATCCTGCTGTGCTCAAGCAGCCTGCCTACGATCGAGACGACCTTGATGTTTTCCGTATAGCCCGCAACGCCGGGCACCAGGCAGCAGATGCCGCGGACGAACATGATGACAGGCACGCCCGCCTGCGAGGCCTCGGAGAGCTTCTCGATGACCACGCGGTCGGTCACCGAGTTGGTCTTGAAGAACAGGCCGCACCCGCGGCCGTCCTTCGCCTTTTCGATCTCGCGGTCGATCCCCGCCAATATCAAGGGCTTGATCTGCAAGGGAGCGACCTTGATGATGTCGTAGTCGTCGGATATGCTTTCAAGGTTGATATGGCGGAAGTACTCGATGGCATCGCGCCCGAATGTCTCATCGGTGGTGATGAAACACAGGTCGGTGTAGAGCCGCGCCGTCTTCTCGTTGTAGTTGCCCGTGCCCAGTTGCGTGATGTATTGCATGCCGTGCTCGGTTTGGCGGGTGATGCAGCATATCTTGGAGTGCACCTTGTAATCCCTGAACCCATAGATGACCTGCGCACCCGCTTGCTCGAAGCGTTGGGACCATTCGATGTTGTTGCTCTCGTCGAAACGCGCCCGCAGCTCGAACAGGGCCGTCACCTCCTTGCCGTTTTCGGCGGCGGCGATCAGGGCCTCGGCGGTATGGCTTTGGCTTGCCAGGCGGTACAGGGTGATCTTGATAGAGATGACCTGCGGGTCGGTCGAGGCCTCCTTCAAAAGCTGGGTGAAGGGGTCGATGCTCTCATAGGGGTAGCAGAGCAGGACTTCTGCTTCGCTCACCTGCTCGATTATAGAGCGGTTCCGGCTCAGGCAGGCCGGCCACTGCGGCGTGAAGGGCGCATAGCTCAGCTTCCTCCGCTGTTTGTCGCTGATGAGCGACATCAGGTCGAAGGTGTAGCCCATATCGAGCGGCACCTTGGTCGAGAACATCTGGTGGCGCTCGAGGTTGAGGCGCTTCAGAAGGAACGCCGATACCGTATCGGATAGGGGGCGCTGGCTTTCCAGGCGCACTGCGGCCAGGCGGGAGCGCTTCTTCAAGATGCGCTTCATATGCTCGCGGTAATCCTCGTCGCTTTCGTCGATGCCTTCGGTCATATCGAGGTCGGCGTTGCGGGTGACGCAGATCACGTTGGCATGCTTGACCCGGTACATGGAAAAAATCTCGGGGATGATAAGCTCGATGGCATGCTCGATCAGGATGAAGGAAAAACCCTCGCCCGGCAGCGCGATGATCCGCTCGCTTTGCCGGGGAAGGGGGACAAGCCCCAGGGTGACGCCTTCCGCCCCCTTCGCCTTCTTGCCTTCTTTGCCCGATCCTTTGTCGGATGATTCGTCCTTTTCCGGCTTCGAGGCCTCCTTCTGCTTTTGCGCGGCCTCCTCGTCCAGGCGCACGACCACATACAAGGTTCCGTTCTCAAGGTGGGGAAAGGGATGCAGCGCATTGATGATCTGGGGGGATAAGACGGGCATGACCTGGCCGAGCAGGTACTCGAGCAGGAAGTCGAGCTGCTCGCCGCTCAGATCCTCGGGCATAAGGTGCCTGACCCCTTTTTCGGCAAGCAGGTCGCGTACGGCTTCGAAGATCTCTTCTTGCACCGGGTACTGCTCGTGGCAGCGCTCATAGATGGCCTCGAGCTGTTCGGGCGGCGTCATGTTCGTCTTATTGTCGGTGATGCGCTTCTTCACCAGGCTGAGGTCGGTAAGGCTGCCGACGCGGATCATGAAGAATTCCTGCAGGTTGCTTGAGAAGATGGAGATGAAATTGAGGCGCTCCATCAAGGGCACGCTCGTGTCTGCCCCCTGTTCGAGGACGCGTTCGTTGAAAGTCAGCCAACTGAGCTCACGGTTTTGCATGTAGGGGCTGTTTTCTTTGGTCATTACATCCTTTCCGACAGGGGATTGGCCTTTGATTATCTATTCTGATCTGCAAGAACAGTATACCGCTCATCCAATCGGCCTGGCGCGGCGTTTCCCGTTCTTTACCGAACGTTTACGAAGCCTCGGGCGCCGAGGCATCCCGCAGGAGCACCCGTTCGATAAGATAGCCTTCCCGGACACCGCTTCCGCAGATGACGAGCTCACGCGCGCCAAGCCCTTCCATGAGCGTCTTGATGATCAGGCAGCCGGGCACCAGGGTATGTATGCGTTCGGGGGCGGCTTTCAGCGCGGTGTGCGCGAAGGCGTCCGCATCTTGTTTGAGCAGCAGGAGCACGTCGTTGAGCTGGTCGAGGCTGAAGACGGAGGGGCGGCTCCCGTCGAGGAAGGCCTCGGCGTACATCTTTGCCGCGGCACGCACGCTTCCTCCGATCCCATAAAGCCTCTCTTCAGGCAAAAGCCGGGAATACGACTGTTTCTGAAGCTTTTTTGAAAAGGCCTTCTCGATCGAGTCCTGTTCCTTTGAGGTGGGGAGGATTCCTTTGACGTAGCCTGCGAACGATGCAAGCGACCCCAGGCCGATGCTGCTGTTCTCGCGGTCCTTGCCGTTCTTGATCCGTGTCAGCTCAGTGGACCCGCCGCCGATATCGATCAGGACGCCGTCGTCGAGCGCGTGTTCGCAGGATGCCCCCACGAATCCGAGATGCGCCTCGTCCTGCTCGTCCAAAAGCCTGATAGAGAAACCGGTTGCCTCTTCAATATCACTGATGACCTGGGATGAGTTCGTGCAGCTTCTGAGCACCGCCGTGGCAAACACGTCCACTTGCCTGCATTCGAAGTACTTGAGGCGCTTGTTGTGCCCTTTAAGCACGTCGATCGCATGGTGGATGCCTTTTTTCGTGAAGACGCCGTCCTCGATATGGGCTGAAAGGCCGGCCATCACCTTGTTGTTCAAGAGGGTGCGGAAGTCCTTCTTCGTGTAGTGCTCCCGCGTGTCGTCTTTTACCTCATAGACGCAGAGGCGCACGGTGTTCGACCCCAGGTCGATTACTCCATAGTTCGGCATAGTATCCTCTTTGCTCGATTTCATCAGTTCGTTTGTGCTTGCTATAGGATAACGCAAATACGGAATGCCGGGGACGGCAACACCTGATGCAAAGGTGAAGGCCCCCTTTTCCGCACGTCTGCGCCTCGGCTTGCTGGAAGCCTCTCAGATTATGGTATTCTTTGTACTCCCAAGCGGAAGAGGGTTCCTATATGCTCGAGCGCATCGATTTCAACGTCGGCAAGATCAGCAAGGAAGACTACAAGCCCGTCCACGACGACCTGGTCGAGCGGCTCGTAGTGCTGCAACAGAAGGCGCGGCGTGAAGAGACCGGCCTGGTGGTGCTTTTCGAGGGGTGGAACGGCGCCGGGAAAGGCAGCCGCATCTCCGACCTCCTCTACACCCTTGATGCCCGTTCGACCTCCGTATACGTGACCCCCGACATGGATTTCGAAGAAGCTGACCGCTTTGCCGAGGACTACGGCAAGGTGACGGGGTACGACCCTTTCATGCAGGATTTCTGGAAGGCCTTGGGCCCTCGGGGATCCATCACCTTTTTCGACCGCGGGTGGTATACCTTGGCGGCGCAGGAGATGTTGTATGCGTGCTTCGGCAAGGATATGGGCTCCTCGGCCAAGGAGGTCGGCAAGAAGAAGCTGAAGAAACAGAAGAAGCTGATGGGGCGCTACTTAGCTTCCATCAAGGAGTTTGAGAAGCAGCTTGTCGATGATGGGTATGTGGTCGTCAAGTTCTTCTTGCATATTTCCAAAGACGAGCAGAAAAAACGGCTCCAGGAGCTCCACGACAACCCCGAGACCTCCTGGCGCGTCAGCAAAGACCAGCTCGGCCGCGTTGACGGGTACCACAACGCCCACCGGTTCTATGAGACGCTGCTCGCAGGGAGCGACTTCGACTTTGCCCCGTGGGTGCTCGTGAACGCGGAAGACAAGCGGCGCGCCAACCTCGATGTCGCGTCGACCCTTGTCGAGGCTTTGGACAGCGCGTTTTTACGGCACAAGGACCCCGAAGACGCCACCGCTGCCCACAAGGCGGCCGTCAACTCATCGGATGCCCTGGCCGACACCGATCCCCATTCCCGTTCAGAAGGGGTTGACCAGGTGATACGCGCCCGATCCGAGCTGGAGGCCACGCAGATGGCGGCCCTGGCCCCGAAAAGCTCGTCCTTCAAGACGCTTGCGCCGCCGATACAGCTCGACGGCATCGACCATAGCCTCGGCCTGTCTCCTGAAGAATACCGCACGCAGTTGAAATTCGAGCAGGGACGCCTCAACTGCCTTGAGGTCGAGATGTACCTGAAGCGCATCCCGCTCCTCGTGCTGTTCGAGGGCTGGGATGCCGCCGGGAAAGGGGGCGCGATAAAGAGGGTCGCCCAGGCGCTTGACGCCCGTGCCTACACCATCTTCCCCAGCCCGGCGCCGACCAGGCCCGAGCTTTTGCACCCGCACCTCTGGCGTTACTGGACGCGCCTGCCCAAGGCGGGGCATGTGGGCATCTATGACCGCAGCTGGTATGGAAGGGTGCTGGTCGAGCGGGTGGAGGGGTTTGCGTCTGTCAAGGAATGGAGCCGAGCCTATGACGAGATCAACGGCTTCGAGAAAGACCTGCTGCGCTGGGGAGCCCTGTTGATCAAGTTCTGGGTCGACGTAAGCCCAGACGAGCAGCTCAACCGTTTCCGCGAACGGGAGCTCAACCCCAACAAGCGCTGGAAGATAACCGAGGAGGACTGGCGCAACCGCGACAAGCACCCGCAATACAAAGCCGCGGCAGAGGATATGTTCCGCCTGACCTCTACCGAGCAGGCGCCTTGGGTGGTGCTTGAGAGCGACAGCAAGCATTTCGCCCGTATCAAGGCGCTGAAGACGATCAACGACGAGCTGGAAAAAAGGCTTGGAAACCGTTGATGGGGCAATGAAGCGACAGGGGCGGGCATTTGCGTTATAATGGCCATTCGGACTAAGTGAACGAATTGAGGAGCCGCATGGAATTATTTGGATTTTGGGTACCCATGGAAGCGATATGGATCATTGTTGCGATCATCGTTTTGATCATCATCATATTTATTGCCAAAGGATTTCTGAACGAGATGAAGAAGAAATAGTTTTGTTCAGCTTGTATTGCCGACATGAATATTACGTAAAGAGATCAGTATCGCGCCCCTCATGAAGGGGCGTTTTGTTTATGATGGATAAGTATATATAATCGAGGATAAGGCATGGCCTGAACATGGGACACAAGCACTCCTCGCCTGCTATAACAGAAGGATCGACTACGAGAGATGGCTGAATATAAAGAATATCCTGCCCCCCAGCGGCGCGGGCGGCATGCATCGCCTGCAAGCACGCAGGGAGGCTCTTCACAAAAAGGCGACGTTGGCCCTTCGGCAACGAACACCGGCTCTGCCGGTGCAATGTCGGGCGCATACCGTCCGGCCACGGCCACGACGAAGCGGGGCACGGGTGGGAATCCGGGCGGGCCGCAAAACCCCAAGAACAGCAAAGGCAAGAAGAAGGGCGGCCCTTGGCGGGTGGTCTTTTGGGTTGCGCTCGTCGTGTTCATAGGGGCTGTCGGGACGCTTGGCGTCATAGGGTACAGCTACCTTCAGGGCCAGAACATGTACAAGGACGTCGCGAACGAGGCGTTCGTCCCCTCTGAAAACGTGCCGTTGGAAGACATGAAGGTCGACTGGGACGCGCTCAAGGCCAAAAACCCCGAGACGGTCGGTTGGATATACGTGCCGGGTACGGTTATCAACTACCCGATCGTCCATACCACCGACAACGAGAAGTACCTGACGACGGACTTCCTGGGAGAGAAGGGATGGCTTGCCAACTTCGGCACCATATTCCTTGCCGCCGAGAACAAGGCGGACTTCTCCGACGCGAACAACATCGTGTACGGCCACCACATGAACGATGGCTCGATGTTTGCCGCCTTCGACACGTTCCGAAACGCCGACGAGTTCAACGGGCATCGCGTCATCTACATCCTGACTCCTGCGGGTAACTACAAGCTCAACACGTTCTCGCTGGTGATCTGCGGTGCCAACGATCCTCTGGCGCAGCCGACCTTCACCGACAAGGCGGAGATGCAGCGCTACATCCAGGATAAGATAAACAGAAGCGTAGTGATGCCGGCCCAAGGCCCCGCGTCCCCAGACGGCATGGACAAGATTTTCGCTTTTGTCACCTGCGACTATACAATCAACGACGGCCGTGCGGTGCTGTTTGCCTCCGTCGTCGAAAGCACCGTGCCTTCGTCTCCTGCATCCCAGGGGCAAGGAAGCACGAACATCCAAGACGTGTCCGCCGTAGGAAACGCAGCAAAGGAGATTTGATGAGCACTTCCGTCCTGCCCATGGAAAGGCCCGACCGCCTGGAAGAGGAGTGTGCCGTCTTCGGCGTATACGCACCTGGCGAAGATGTGGCGCGCATGACCTGCTTCGGCCTGCAGGCGCTTCAGCACCGAGGCCAGGAAAGCGCCGGGATCGCCGTCGGCGACGGCGAGACCATCATGGTTGCAAAGGACTTAGGACTCGTGACCCAGGTCTTCAACGAGGCAAGCCTGGCGGCCCTCGACGGCTATGTGGCCGTCGGCCATACCCGCTATTCGACAAGCGGCGCCGCGTCCTCCTGGGAAGCCGCGCAGCCGCATATCTCCGCGATCGACACCACCCTGATCGCGCTTGCCCACAACGGCACGCTTATTAAAACCAATGATGTACGTGCCCGCCTGGTCGAACAGGGGGTGCAGTTCCGCTCGAAGGCCGACAGCGAGGTCGCCGCTAAGACCATCGGACAGGCGACCAGCGCGACCCACCATCTGCGCGACGGCATCAAGCAGATGATGACCGAGCTCGAAGGCGCCTATGCGATGGTGCTGGCAAGCCCCGATTCGCTCTATGCCTTCCGCGACCCCTGCGGCATCCGCCCCCTATGCATCGGCAAGCTGCCTGACGGCCGCGGCTGGGTCGTGTCCAGCGAGACCTGCGGCCTCGACATCGTCGGTGCCGAATACCTGCGCGACGTCGAGCCGGGCGAGATCGTCCGCTTCAACGACGACGGCATGTATTCCGAGGCAGCTCTTCCGGCAAAGGGCTACGCCGGCTGCATATTCGAGTACGTATACTTCGCCCGCCCCGACTCTGTGCTCGATGGGCAAAGCGTCTACCAGGCACGTCACAACATGGGCCGCGTCCTTGCGAAGGAGGCCCCGGTTGAGGCCGACCTCGTGTTGGGCGTCCCCGACTCGGGCGTCCCCTCGGCCATGGGCTATGCGGCTGAAAGCGGCATTCCCTACGCCGACGGTATCGTGAAGAACCGCTACGTCGGACGTACCTTCATCCAGCCGACGCAGGAAATGCGCCAGTTGGGCATCAGACTGAAGCTGAACCCGATCCCCTCGGTAATCAAAGGCAAGCGCCTCGTGGTCATCGACGACAGCATCGTACGCGGCAATACGTCGAAGCAGCTGGTCGCCATGCTCCGCCAAGCCGGGGCCGAAGAGGTGCACCTGCGTATCGTGTCGCCGGAAGTGCGCTGGCCCTGCTTCTACGGTATCGACACCGACACGCAAGACCAGCTTATCGCTGCGAAGATGTCGAATGAGGAGATCCGTGAGTTCGTGGGGGCGGATTCGCTGTCCTTCATCTCGCTTCCGGGCCTGCGCAGCTCGATCACCACCAATCACACCGGTTTTTGCGAGGCCTGCTTCTCAGGCTGCTATCCGGTAGACATTCCCGAATCCCTGCAAAAGAAGAGCTTTCTTCCCAAGGAGTAGAGCATGACCGAGAGAATCACGGTAAGCGCCGCCGAAGCGCATGATGCGTCAGCCATGCCCAGTTGGGTGAAGGAAGAATCGGCGACCACCTATGCCCAGGCCGGGGTCGACACCGCCGAGGGAGCACGTGCCGTCGAGGCCATCAAGCAGGCAGTCCAGTCCACATACCGCAAAGAGGTGGTGGGAGACATCGGCGGATTCGGCGGCCTGTTCTCCATCGCGGCCGCGAAGGCCATGGACGACCCGATCCTCGTTTCGGGGACCGACGGCGTCGGCACCAAGCTGAAGGTCGCTCAAATTGCGGGGAAGCACGACACGGTCGGCATCGACCTGGTGGCCATGTGCGTGAACGATATCCTGGCAACCGGCGCCGAACCCCTGTTCTTCCTTGACTACATCGCCATCGGGAAGCTGAAGTCCGAGGCGGTCGCCGAAGTCGTGGCCGGCATCGCGACCGGCTGCAAGCAGGCCGGCTGTGCCCTGGTCGGCGGCGAAATGGCAGAGCATCCCGGCGTTATGGCCGAAGACGACTACGACCTCTCGGGCTTTTGTGTCGGTGTGGTCGACCGCCCGAAGATGCTCGACCCCGGCCGCGTCCAAGAGGGCGACGTGCTTTTGGGGCTTGCCTCGAGCGGCCTCCATTCCAACGGGTATTCGCTTGCCCGCAAGGTGTGTGTCGAAGGGAAGACGCATTACGAACTGGGTCTTCCAAACGATGAGCTTGAGGGCTTGAGCTTGCAGGATGCCCTGCTCACGCCAACGCGCATCTATGTGTCACCGGTCCTTGGCACGCTGTCCGCCCATCCAGGCGCGGTCCACGCCCTGGCCCACATCACAGGCGGGGGGGTCAGCGAGAACCTTGACCGTGCACTTCCCTCAGGCCTCGATGCCGAAGTGGCCTTGGGAACGTGGGACGTGCCTCCCATTGTGCGCTATGTATGCGCGCGGGCGCACCTCGACGAGGCCGAGTCGCTCAAGACCTTCAACATGGGCCTCGGCATGGTGCTTGTCGTCGCCGCCGACCAAGCGGACGACGTGCAGGTCACGCTTGAAGGTGCTGGCGAAAAGGTGTCACGGGTAGGGCGCATCATACCCGGCTCGGGCACCGTGGCCTATACGAACGAGGGCCAGCTGTTCTAACAGGTGGGACAAAAGGGGCAGACCCTTTTGTCCCACTTCTAATAAGACAAGCCGGGCAGGTGGGACAAAAGGGTCTGTCCCTTTTGTCCCACCATACGGGAACGGAGGGGCTATGAAGATCGGTGTGCTCATCAGCGGCGGGGGCTCGAACCTACAGGCGATCATTGACGCGATCAAAGACGAGGCCCTCGATGTCGAGATCGTCGAGGTCATATCGTCTCGTCCCGATGCCTATGGGCTGATCAGGGCGAAGGAGGCAGGGATCTCGACCTGTTCGCTCACACGGGAGCTCTTCGAAGACCCGACCCAGGCAAACGAGATCATAGCGACGGAGCTCAAGAAGGCCGGGGCCGAATACGTGGTGATGGCGGGCTATATGCGCAAGATCACGGCAGAGGTGCTCGACGCCTTCCCCGACCGCGTGCTGAACCTCCATCCTGCCTTGCTCCCCTCGTTTGCGGGCGCGCATGCCATCGAAGACGCCTTCAATGCCGGGGTCAAGGTCACCGGCATCACCATCCACTTCGCCAATGCGGAATACGACAAGGGCCCCATCATCGCCCAGCGCGCCGTCCCCGTGCTCGAAGACGACACGCTCGAAACCCTCGCGGAGCGCATCCATGCCGCAGAACACGGGCTCTATCCGGAAGTGTTGCGGCTGCTGGCTGCCGGGCGCATAACAATCGATTCTCATAGGAAGGTGCGTATCAGTGAATAAGGACGTCTTGCTCGCGATCATCGACGACTTGAAGGCGGGAAAGACCCCGGCCTTATCGATCGAGGATTTCCCCTGCTTTTCCCCCGAGGCAACGGAGGGCAAGGGATTTCTTTCCCCTGCAAGCCTCGATGACATAGCGGAATCGCTTTCTGCGGCCGATATCCCGACCTTCGAGCGGGCTGCCCAAGCCATCGATGAGGGCGACCTTGCCTGGTTGGGCTTCAAGGTGGTCATCGACCCGGCCGCTGCAGTGCAAAACAACGACAACGAGGTCACGAAGAAGTACGGCGACGCCGGTTCGGCAGACGCCCAGCCGCTCGTCTTCTTCTGCAACGACGCCAAAGAGATCGTGGCATCGCGGGAGTACTCTGCCCGAGACGCCTTCCAGATGAAGGACGCCACGCGCGGGCCGTCGATGCATAACGACCAGTTCGAAGGCCTCACCTGGACAAGCGTCGCCTTGTTCGAACCGGTGCGCGTCTGGCTTCTCGGCGCAAGCGATGCGGCAAGCGAGGTGGCCGCCTTGGCCGACCACGTGGGCTTCGACGTGGTGGTGGTCGACTACGATACCGCTTACGTGAACGAGGGGCGTTTCCCTCACGCGCGGCGCATAGTGCTCGACGGCTTTGATAAGCTGGACGGCATCGACGCGAATCCTGGGGATTACGTCTGCGTTCTGACCCGTGGCCACATGTTCGACCCGGAGGCCTGCGTGTGGGCGGCCAAGAACCAGGCCCACTACATCGGCATGATGGGCTGCGCGGGGAAGAACTCGAAGGTCTACGAGCTGTGCCGCGAGCGGGGGATGGCCGATTCGGACTGGGATCGCGTGAAGAGGCCCATCGGCTTGAAGTTCGGTGCGAAGACCCCGGCGGAACTGGCCATAGCGATCGTCGGGGAGCTTGTCGACGTCCGTTACCGCCAACGTTACAGCCAAGAGGCACGCGACCGGCACGACAAAGGCCTCGGCAGGTAAAGCAAAACCGAGAAAAGGGGACAGTCCCCTTTTCTCGGTTTGAGATGCTCGGGAAGGAGCAGAGGTGGAGAATCCAAAGGTCAAGCGAGTTCTTATATCCGTCACCGATAAAACGGGGGTCGCCGAGTTCGCGGCTGCGCTCGTCCAGGAATTCGGCGCCGAGGTCATATCGACGGGGGGGACGGCCCGCGCGCTCGAGCAGGCAGGCGTGCCCGTCATCGCCATCGAGGAGGTCACCGGCTTCCCCGAGATGATGGACGGCCGCGTGAAGACCTTGCACCCGAAGGTGCATGGCGGCTTGCTGGCCAAGCGCGACAACGAATCCCACATGGCCGAGGCTGCCGAACACGGCATCCCCATGATCGACATGGTGGTCGTGAACCTTTACGCCTTCACCAAGACGGTCGATTCCGGAGCCGACTTTGCAACCTGCATCGAGAACATCGACATCGGCGGGCCTTCCATGCTGCGTTCCGCCGCGAAGAACTTCGAAAGCGTGGCCGTCGTCACCGACCCGGCAAGCTACGGCACCATCTTGCAGGAGATGCGCGACAACGGCGGGGCTACCACGCTTGAGACCCGCAAGGCGCTTGCGCTCAAGGTGTTCCAGACCACGAACGCCTATGACGGCTCGATTGCGGCTTGGCTCGACGCGCAGCTTGCGGGCGAAGGTGGGGGTACACAGTTTGCCGGCCATGTCGATCTCGGGCTTTCCAAGGTCCAAGACCTGCGCTATGGCGAAAACCCGCACCAAAGCGCCGCCTTCTACCGCCGTGACGATTACAGGCAAGCAGGGTATAGCCTGGCCCATGCCGAACAGATGCAGGGCAAGGAGCTTTCCTACAACAACTACCTCGACCTCGATGCCGCCTGGACGGCCGTCCGTGAATTCGACGAACCCGCATGCGTGATCGTCAAGCACCTGACCCCTTGCGGCGTCTGTGTCGCTGACGATGTCGTGCGTGCCTACCAGCGCGCACACGAGTGTGACCCGGTCTCGGCATACGGTGGCGTCATGGCCTTCAACCGGCCCATCAACTCCGACGTGGTCGTCGAGATATTCGAGAACAAGCAGTTCGTCGAGGCTATCATCGCACCCGAAATCGCGGCAGACGCCCTCGAGATGTACAAGCAAAAGCCCAACGCGCGCCTGCTGCGCACGAGAGGCGTGAACGCGCCTGGCGGGGAAGTGGAGTACCGCTCTGTCGAGGGAGGCCTCCTGTGCATGGACTCCGACACGGCGACCGAAGACCCCGCCGGCTTCACAGTGCCTACGAAACGCCAGCCGACCGCCGAAGAGATGGAACAGCTGGTATTTGCCTGGAAGACCTGCAAGTCGGTCAAGAGCAACGCCATCCTCCTTGCGAAGGACAAGGTCAGCGTTGGTGTCGGAGGCGGGCAGCCGAACCGTGTGAACTCGGCGAGGATCGCGGTCGAGCAGGCTGGCGACAAGGCAAGGGGGGCTGTTGCGGCAAGCGACGCCTTCTTCCCCTTCCGCGACGGCTTCGACGTGTTGGCGGAAGCCGGCGTGACGGCGGTCATCCAACCTGGCGGCTCGGTGCGTGACGAAGAGGTCATAGCCGCAGCTGACGAGCAGGGCATCGCCATGGTCTTCACCGGGCACCGCCATTTCCGCCACTGACACGACCCAACCGCAGAAGCGTGCAGGGGGTCGGACCGAGAAACGGGGGCAGTCCCCATTTCCCGGCGTTACCCGCGAAAAGGG
>JAVBQH010000071.1:0-15574 GCA_031549175.1 Raoultibacter sp. | reverse complement strand
CGTCTTCGGGCCGAACTTCTTGGCAAGCACGCCGGTCGGCAATGCCAGGATGATTCCGACGAAGGTGAAGATCGACATCAACCATGATGCGGAGTCCACGTCCATCCCGTACTTGATCATGATGTCGCCCATGACGACAGGTACTTTGAATTGGATCATTGCTACAGCAGTGCCGAAAAGCATCAGCACAACCGCAATCAGTGCCCAATGCTTATAGTGAATCTTCTTCTCTTCCAAAATGAACACCTCCTTGTACTTTCCCTTTACCAAACGGGGCAGGGCTCCCCACAAGGAGCCCTGCCATACGATCAGCCTTGGTTGTTGGTCGTTGCAGCCATGACATCAGCTGCGGTAAGGTTTTTCATGACAAGCTTGTTACTGACAATGACATCGTTCTCAACAGGAACAAGATCGGCGGCATCTTCAAACAGCATGCCCAGGTTTCCTCGGGCCTTTGAAAGCTCGATGGCCTCTGCAGCGTCGAAGGAGACAAGCATCTGCTTCGGTGTCTGCGGGGTGGCGACCCACGAAGGCCTGGTACTGGGAGCAGGCATGTCTTCGAGCTGGCGAAGATCGCCGTACTTGGCAATCATTTCGTCCATGGGGCCGAAGTCAAGGGCACGCATCGGGCACGAAGCCACGCAAAGGGGAAGGTCCCCTTTTTCCAGGCGGTCGATGCACATGGTGCACTTGCTCATCTTCGTTCCTTTTGCGTCATCCGCAAACCGAGGGGATCCATATGGGCACGCCTCGACGCAGCTTCGCGCGCCAACGCAAATGTCCTGGTCGATAAGGACTGCCCCATACTTCTCCTCTTTGAATATCGCGCCACTCGGGCACGCGTTCGCACAGGCCGGATCCTCGCAGTGTCCGCAAGAAAATGCCAGCTCAAAGAGTTTCATATCGGGGAATGTCCCCTTTTCCCATTCGTAAACCGCCATCCACTTCTCTGGACCGGGCGCTATGTTGTTCCAGTCTTTACAGGCCACGCTGCAGGCTTGGCACCCATAGCAACGGCTCTGATCGAAATAAAATCCATACTGGGTCATGATCATGCACCCCCATACTTCTTGATTTGAACCAATCCGGCAGTCAGCAAAGCTCCCACGATGTGGGGCAGGTGGGTATCACCGATAAGGAGGTTGCAGTTTCCTCCCTCGTCGATACCGTAAGGCATGAGGTCGGTCTTGGTTTCATTCGGGCGGTACCATGAGCCATGGTGGATGGACACCGTGCCAGGAACGGTCCTTGATGTGACGAAGGCAGGTATCAACACCTCCCCGTACTCGTTGTACACCGAGACCTTGTCGCCGTCCTTGATGCCCCGGGGTTTCGCGTCGGCTGGGTTGATCCATACCGCATGTCGATAGCAATCGCCGCGCAACCAGGGATTCAGGTCGTTGCTCGAGTGCTGGCGATAGCTTGTCACCGGGGTGACGAGCGAAAGCGGGAACTCCCCGGTCTTGGGATGGTAGTAGCTGTCATTCGAAGGCATATCCTGGTATGACGGCTGCCAAACCGGATAGGAGCAGAGCTCGCCTCTCCATTTCGTCTGGCTCAAGGGGTTTTGCTTGATATAGTTGGCATCAAACTCGAACTTCCCTGAAGGCGTCATGAAGGGGCTCAGTCCCTGGTCGATAAGGTTCTTGAACGGATAGAAGGGCTCGTCGATCGGAACGTTGACGACCGGCTGCTTGATGAACTCATCCCAAGGCTTGAGCTCGATGCCGCAGACGGCAAGCTCTCCGGTGGGATCGGTGATCCACTCTTCGTAGGCCTCGCGGTACAGGGCCTCTACCGCGTCGTCCCATTGTTTCGGATCGTCGACGTCGACCAGGCGGGAGCTGTACTTCTCGCCTATGCCGAGGCGTTTGGCGATCTGCATCCAGGTCCATTCCTTCGGACGGATCTCTCCGGGCGGGTCGATTGCCTTTCCGCAGTACACAAAGTAGTTGCGCATACCGCTGGGGCCTAAGAACATGCGCTCTTGGCCGAAGAAGTAGGTGTCCATCGTCTCAAACTGATGGATGGGGGCCGGCAAGACTATGTCGAGGAACTCCATCGACGGCTGGCCTTCGTGCCACTGCCAACCCCAGGAGAATTCCATGGAGGCATAGCCACGCATACGCTTGTTGACATGATGCTGGTTGTTCACGTAATTGTTGTCCATGATGAGCATCTTGATATTTGGCAGATGCACGCCGGGCGGTGAGCCGATACGGCGGCGGTATTCCTCTTCCGGCATCTCACCGGCATCATAAAGCGGCCTGCAATAGATCGCCTCGGTGATCTTGTTGTTGTTGCAGACAGATTTGGGGAAGAATTCCGCAGGTGCCCGACCCCAGTTCGGAGCCGGTGGGATAACATGAGGAAGGGTGACGAGGCAGCATCCGGACTCACAGCCGCCGGGACGTGCGATATTCCCGGTCATCGCTTGGAGGAGCATCGACCCGGAACCCGCATAATCGCCCAGGTTCCTCTTCGTTATCGAATAATGCGCCTGAAGGTGGCAGGCCTTTGCATTGCCGTAAAGGCGCGCCAGGTCATAGATGGTCTGGGCAGGTATTCCGGTTATCGGTGCCGCCCACTCGGGCGTCTTCGGTTCGCCGTCGGTATCCCCCATGACATAGCGCCGCCAGGTCTCGAAGCCTTCCGGCTCTACGAACTTGTCGACGAACTCATGGTCGTACAGGTCCTCGTTATAGAGGACATACGCCATCGCAAGCTCAAGCGCAACGTCGGTGCCAGGACGGATGGGGATCCATTGGTCCGACAGGATTGCGGCTGAGACGGTATAGCGAGGCTCGATGCAGATGACCTTGCAGCCCCGCTCGCGGGCGAGCTTCATGTAATAGGGCACTGTTCCAAACCATCCGACCAGGGGATCGAAGCCCCAAAGGATGATCAGGTCGCTGTTGAAGAGGTCGGGAGCCTCAAACCCCGGATATGACTGAGATGTTCCCTTGAACATGACGTCGACCAAGTCGACACCGGCGTGGAACTTCTCGCCTGCCGTGTTGCCTGAGGTGGAATGGTCGCCCCATGTCGCCAAAGCGCCTTCAAGCCAAGGGGCAAGGGGAAGGTCGCTTCTTTCGAATGCCGAGTACTGGCAATAGGCGATAGAGGACTCGCCGTAGGTCTCGCTCACGTATTTCATCTTCTCGGCGATAGTGTCGAGCGCCTCTTCCCAGCTTATTCTCTCGAAATGCCCGTTACCGGCACCTTTTCTTCCGACCCTTTTCAGGGGGTACAGAAGCCGTGTCGGCGTATCCAGCTCTTTTCGCCACGCGTGGCCCATCGGGCAGGAGCGTTTCTGGATCATGCCCTCTTTGAAGGCCTTTTCCCCGACGTCTTCCCTACCCATATTCTTGTTGAGGCTGTCGTCCGGTTCGATTGCGACAATCTTGTTGTCTTTGACCTCGCAACGGAGAATGCAGCTTGCGTCCCAACACCCGTTATTGACGCACGTGGTGTAGACATGCCTAGAGCCTTCATGTCGCTCCTGAAGGTTTTGAACGATTTTTTCCCTGCTCAAAATGTTCTCCTCTCTCCTCTTTGACAAGTGGGGGCGCTGAGGCCCCTCGTTGTCAAGTTTTTTGTTTTGGCAGGACTCTTTTCGCAGGACTTGACCAAATCGGGATTGGCATTGGGTTTACTCGGAATGGATCAAGGCAAGCATTTGATGGATGGCACACCTCCTCCCGCAACTTCGAGGTTCCTGCCTTACTTTCCCCGAGGGTAAAGACTTTTTTTTGTCTTCGCAATATGTTCCGAAGGGTTATCCGGCCTTATTTTTGTTTTTCCAACCTAACCGCAATAGCCGCGGACATGGGCCGAACATTCCCGCCTAGGCCTTGATGGGCCTGCTTGCTGGCTGGTAGAATCACCACACGTTGTTATTGGAAAATGCAGCGGCGCACCTGCGACGAGACCGGCACAACGATACTGCTTCTCTTATGAACCACCTAAGGGAAAGGATCTCTATGATAACTGGATCTCAACACATCGGAATCTATTGTCGTGACATTGACGAATCCCTCGCATTCTATACGGAAAAACTTGGCTTCGAGCACCTGTTCTCCTCTGAGGCTATGGAGGGCGACAAGCCTTTGAAGATGGCCTGGATCAAGGGGTGGCAAGACGTGGTCATCGAGCTGCTCGAACAGGAAGACAAAGCCACAGTCGATGCCGCAGGGTCGTGCTTGAACCACCTCTCGGTACGAACCGACGACATGGATGAGTTCGTCAGCCTCCTCAATGCCCAAGACATCCTTATCGAAGCGGGCCCCTTTGACCCGCCGCTCGAATTCGACCGACCCTTATCTAACGAAAACAAAACAGTTTTCGTATCTTGTGGCGACAAAGGTACGCAACTCCGTATACTTTTCTTCAGAGGCCCAAGTGGGGAACGTTTCGAAGTGATGCAGGATTGCATCGGGGCACTCTAGCCGTTCGGTAATTATTGTGATCTGATCTTTTTCCCCGCAGACGGATAACCTCCAACCCATCCGTCTGCGGATCTGACTTGACGTTTGATAGCACTTATCTATCGAGGTGGTGGCTTATCGACATGTTATGCGAAGAGACCTTTAGACAAGTTGAGCACCCAGATCTCCGTATGCCAAAGCTGCCGAAGACTCTTTACACTCCACAGCCGATCCTGAACCGATCATTCAAATTCTCAGACAAGACGACCGCGCTTATGGCAGATGCAGAGATATCCTTTACCCGGATCGACGAGCGAAGCGTCCGCTACCCTTACGGCTCTGCGCTGCGAAAGGCAATCGCCCGCCTCGAGTCAATTGCAACGATCTGCATTGACGGAGTCTCGCCCGACCTTGATACCATGTATAAGATGTGGGGCAGCGACTACCCATTCGATGACCGGCAGATAAACAACTCTCCCCTCAACTCTTTGAAGGATCCCTCGATCAGAGAGGCAACGCTTGATGCCCTGCGTTATGAGCACCTGATCAACAGGATATCTATCAGGCCAAAAGAAGCCCCCTTGACAGAACATGAGTTCATCGGTGTCCACACCTACCTCAGGCACGGCAGCCTTGACGGCAGCCAGTCCCATTACCGTAACAAGCATTACCACATTCCAACATCATCGCCTGAGAAGGGCAGGACCGTATACATCCCGCCCAAGCCGGAAATGATCAAGCCCTTGATGGTCGATCTTTTCGAATTCGCCAACACGAGGCGCCTCTCGCCGGTAACCCAGGCGGCAATCGCCCATTTCCAGCTTGAGGCAATAAAGCCTTTTAAAACCGCTATGGACCGCACCGGCCGCGCCCTCTCCCATGCCATAATGAGGAGGAGGGGCTTCTATGAGCATTTGATCCCCCCTATAGCGCTCATACCCGCAATGGATATCGAACATCACGCCTGCCTGTTGCTCCCTTACCGGACTGGCAGGAATTTCACGAACAAGACGGTCGGCCAGATCTTGGATAACTGGGTTGCCCATTGCGCGCGATGCATCTCCTTGTCGTCCAAGCTTACCGAGATATACATGAACAGTATCTCCGACATTGTCGACAGCTGGAAGTCGACGATTGGTGAATATCGCCACGGCAGCGCCCTCGACATCTTGATCAGGGAGCTTCCCGGGATCCCAGTTGTGAGCATAGCATCGGCCATGTCGCTTACGGGGAAGGGCTTCTCAGCGGTAAACGACGCCGTGGGGCACCTTGTCGATAAGGGCATCCTCACGTCAGACAGCTCGATACAGCGCAACCGCTACTTCGAGGCCACCGAAGTGGTCAATATGGAGCGAAGGATCCTCCAGCAAACCATTCCGCCAGATATTATGGCGCGCGAGTCCTTCTGCGAATAGCCAAGGCTTTGGAGTCGAGCCCTGATCGGCGAAAAGGATAGCCGACGGCTATCCTTTTCATGTGCTGCATGGAGGGTTTAAGACGGGGGTCTAGAGGCCCGGGTAGGTCACGGGGTTGTCAAGCCATTTCTGGGCTTCTTCGGAAGTGAGCTCCCTCAGCTTGGTCCCGTTTGTTATAAGCAGGCCTGCACGCTTCTGGTAGGGGGAGCTTGTCGTGCCTTCGCCGCAAATGAAGTATGCGCCATCTTTTGTTCGGAACAATGCCTCGCAATACGACCCGAGGAGGTCGGTATCGAACTTCCCCCGAAATTCGATCATCTCAACTTCTTCGAACACATATCCTTTTACCTCGATTTGCTTTCGCATATTCTCGCTGATTTCAGGCATATCCCCACCTTTCATTTGAAGGCATATCACTGCCTCAAAATGTATAACAAATTTGCGGCGATGACCATAAAGAGCGAGGAACTCTTTTCGGTTATTACGGAAACGGCATAATAACCGAAATATGACTTTTACAGACAAAAGCACCGGCAGGCGAATCCGAAAATGGCTGCAGCCGGTGCTTGGTCTTGGGCACCCGAAAGGTTCTTGGCATGCGCTGTGCGCTTGGGAGGTGCTTTGCAAAGTGGCCCAAAAAGGCGCTTCGGCTGCCCTTCGGGCCCTTGTTTTCCTTTTAGAGGTCGTAATACATCTTGAATTCAATGGGCTGAGGCATGGTGTTGTATTCCGCCGCCTCTGCGCGCTTGTTGGCGATCCATATCTGGATCAGGCGCTCGGGGAACACGCCGCCTTCCAAGAGGAAGTCGTGGTCGGCCTCGAGCGCATCGAGGGCCTGGTCAAGGGTCCTTGGCAGCTGCTCCAGCTTCGCCTGTTCTTCAGGAGAAAGGTTGTACAGGTTGAAGTCGTAAGGACCAAAGCCTGCTTTTTCGGGATCGATCTTGTTCTTGATGCCGTCGAGGCCGGCCATGAGTATTGCCGCATAGGCATAGTACGGGTTGCAGGTGGCATCGGGACAACGCAGCTCGAAACGCTTGGTCTCGGGCGTTTTCGCATACGCCGGGATACGGATGACCGAACTGCGGTTAGAGGTCGCATACCCGATGGTGACCGGGGCCTCATAGCCGGGTACCAGGCGCTTGTATGAGTTCGTGCTCGGGTTGGTAAAGGCGCACAGGGCGCGTGCGTGGGTCAACAGGCCGCCGATGAAGTAATGGGCGGTATCACTGAGCTGGGAATATCCATTCTCATCGTAGAAGAGCGGCTTGCCGTCCTTAAACAGGTGCATATGGACATGCATGCCGTTTCCAGCCTCGCCGAATATCGGCTTCGGCATAAAGGTGACGGTGCGGTCCTCTTCGATTGCGGCATTCTTGACAAGGTATTTCGTCATCATCGTCTTGTCGGCCATCTCCAGCATGCCGCCGAATTCGACCTCGATCTCAACCTGGCCGGATCCGCCGACCTCATGATGATGGTACTTCACGCCGATACCCTGGTCTTCCATCATCAAAGTGACGCGGCTCCTGAAGCCGTTGAGGACGTCTGCGGGCGGGGCGATATGGTAGCCGCCATGGCCGGGCACCTTGTAGCCCAGGTTGCCGTACGGTGTCCCGGAATTCCATTCGGCCTGGTTCGCATCAACGCTAAAGCCCATCTCGTTTGGATTGATGGAGTAGCTGACGTGGTCGAACACATGGAACTCGTACTCTGGCCCGATACGCATCTCATCTGCGACGCCCGTCTTGCGCATGTATTCTTCCGCATGCAGCGCGACATTGCGGGGATCTTGGTCGAAGCGGTAGTTCTCAGGAAGGGAGATGACATACACGTCGCCGATCATTGCCAGCGTCGGCACCTCGGCGAACGGGTCGACGTATGCAGAGGACAGGTCGGGTATGAAGACCATGTCGCTTGACTCTACCGGGGCAAACCCGTAGTTGGATCCGTCAAAGCCGATACCATGCACCATGGTATCTTCTGTAAGGCGCTCGATGGGCATAGCCAAATGACGCCAACGCCCGTTCAGGTCGATCATCATGAAGTCGACCATCCGAATTCCTGTCTGAGCACAATACTCGTGTGTTTCCTGCACTGTCTTGAACATTAGCTGCACTCCGTTCCTGGGTTTTCCTATACAGGGGCCTTCCTGCCCTATGATGCCGACGCCACGCGACCGCACCCTGCAGTTTTGCCCTGTCACATAATACACTTAAGGAGAGGTTAAACGGGTGAAAGTACGAAAAAAAAGAGCCTCCCCGACGGCGTGGGCCGCGAGGGAGGCTCCGATTGCTATCAGGGGGCTAGAGGGGTTTCTCTGAGCCTTCCGCACCTTCTTGGGCAGCAGGAGGCTCGGCGGCTGGAGCCGGAGCTTCCGGTGCGCCCGCAGGGGCTGCCGGAACCTGTCCTGCCGGAGTCACCGGCGGTGCCTGCTCGACAACGGGCTGTGTGGCAGCCGGCGTGGCCGGTACCTGCTGCGCAGCATCAGAAGCTGGTGGCGCATATGCAGTCGGCGCAGTTGGCTGAGCCGCTGCCTGACCGGGGGTCTGTTGTTGCGGAGCCGCATAGGGGCTCTGCTGTGCAGGCGCCTGGCCGGGTGCTTGCCCAGGAGCTTGCGGCGGTGCCTGATAATACTGCGCCTGGCCTGGCTGCGCAGCCGGCCGCAACTCGAAGGGCATCGGGTCGTCTTGACCCTTCCATGCAGGAACGTCGAACTGGCGTGTCCAATAGCCCAAAGCGCGGGCAGTCAAGGTGTTGAGCCACATGCCCAAGACGGCGGCCAGGTAGCAGACGATGAGCCAGACGATCATGAAGACGACGATGAGGCCCGCGATGGCGCCCCAGTTGACCCTGCTGTACCTGCCATCGATCAGGTAGTCGATCTGGCTGCCGAAGGTCGCAACGCCAATGGCGGTGAATATCCCCATGACAATCGAGAACAAGATGAAGAAGATGACTCCCAGGATAAGGCCGACCAGCAAGACCATACCAAATATCTTCAGGATGCCGGTAAAGTCATGCCGCATCATCTTCCAGCTTTTCTTCAGTTGGAACCCGGCGGAAAGGCGGTTGTAGATGCTGATACGCATTGAGCCCACCCATACGAAAAAGCTTGAGGCAAGAGCGAAGAGGAAGGCTATGAACGAGATCAGACCCGCGATGATCGTAAACCCGGCGAAGGCACCCGACGAGCTTGACGACCTGCTAGAGCTGTAGCTCGAGACCGCCGAGCTTACCCCCATGGCAGAGAACATGCTGGAGATTGCATACAGTATCCCCAAGATGACGCCGACAACGAGCACTAGGACGAAGATGTAGAATCCTCGGGAATACAGCTTGCCGTCTTCATTCCCGAAGAGCTTGGCCGGCATCGGCTTGTGCACACCCCAGGCGGCATCTCGCGCCCATCCGTACAGATAGCCGTTTATCGTCATCGATCCGAAGACCGGAATGATGGCGACAAGCGCAAGCTGGAACATCTTCTTGATCCAACCTGGACTGTTTTTTATGTCATTCCAGGCGGTTTTATAGTAACCCTGCTGCATGTGGATCCCCTCTCCTAGGTACAGTTCTAATTCACTATAAAAGAAAAAAGGGGAGGACGACCTCCCCTTTTCAATTTTGTTTACAAGGCGTAATTTTTGGGAACCGCCCTGTTTCACACGTTATTTCAAGGTTACTGCAGCGCCGGCTTCCTCAAGCTTGGCCTTGAGTTCGTCGGCCTTGTCCTTTGCGACGCCCTCCTGGACGGGAGCAGGTGCGCTCTCGACCATTTCCTTGGCTTCTTTGAGGCCGAGGCCGGTGATCTCGCGGACGACCTTGATGACGGCGATCTTGTTGTCGCCGAAGCCTTCGAGGACGACGTCGAAGTCGCTCTTTTCCTCAGCAGCAGCAGCAGCGTCTCCGCCAGCGGCCGGTGCGGCAGCCATTGCAACAGGTGCGGCAGCGGATACGCCGAAGACCTCTTCAAGCTCCTTGACGAGTTCGGACAGTTCGAGTGCAGGCATTTCCTTTAATGCTTCTACAATTTCTTCACGTGAAACAGCCATGTTATAGCTCCTTTTCTTCTTCGGGCTCAACTTTGCCCGGGTTCATGTACCTAAATCATGCCGCTGCAACATGCGGCGGCCCTATGCAGCCGCTATGCTGCAGGTTTTTGTTCTGCGATCTGAGAAACGCAGCGTGCGAAAGACTCCATCGGGGCATTGAGCACACGGACGATCTGAGACATCGGGTTCGTGACCGTGCCGAGCAGCTTGGCAATGAGCTCTTCGCGTGACGGCAGAGAGGCAATGGCCTCTACTTGGGCAGCGTCGACGAACATGCCGTCCATCAAACCGCCCTTGATGACAAGGTTCTTGTTCTTCTTGGCAAAGTCTTTGATGGCCTTCGCAGAAGCAACGGGGTCTTCGCCGGCAAAGACGAATGCCGAGGGGCCTTCGAGTATGGCATCCATATTAGGAAGCTCGAGATCGGCAAGCGCAAGGCGCATCAAGGTATTCTTGTACACCTTCATGCCGGCATCGGCTTCGCGGATGTTGTTGCGCAGCTGCTGGATCTCCTTCACCGTCAATCCACGGTAATCGACGACCCAGACCGCGTTCACCGCGCCGAGGTCCTCTTTGATCTTGACCACAGTTTCTTGGTTTTGCACGTTTGGCATCTTTTCCTACACCTCCTTTTCATGTGAACCGGGTTCCGCCCCACCAACTCTGAGGAAGACGCCGCTTCTGAAAGAGCGTGCAAAAGAGCCAGGCCCTTTTTCACGGTTCCAACAAAACGACCCCTGTGCGCATGACAGCAGGGGCCGCAAAAAAGCATCAACTTTTGCAAACCACCTCGGCGGGCCGCTTTCGCGATTAAACCTTATCGGTACCGGCTGTCTTGGGCAGCGGAACTAATTTTCTTAGCCTGTCTATTTTAAGCCAGACCGGCTGTTTGTCAAGCACCCGTAAGAAAGTGGGACAAAAGGGTCTGTCCCTTTTGTCCCACTTCCCGCTACTTGTTTATGGCGCTCACCGTGGCGGTCGGGGTGGAGTCGAAATAGGTGAAGGAACTGGTGTCTCCTTCCTTATACCCCACGACCTCCAATAAGCCCGGCAGCGCGAAGTCGTAGATCTTCGGATCGCCCGCGACCTTCACATAGAAGTGCGTGTTCCCGTCGATCACCGCCTGGGTCATATGGGTGATCACCCCCGTCACCGTGGCCGCGGCACTGTCGGCCGCCTCATGCATGACCCCGTTGGTCGCCAAAAGCGCCTTGTACGATTTCTGGGTATCGGCAACGGTGTCGCCCACCGCGACGTTTTGATAGCGCTGGATGTCAAGCATCGCGAACTTCTTCACCAGCCCGGCATCGTCTTTCAAGGCCATGAAATACGTGGGCTGCCCGCCGATGTTTATCAGGATCGGGAAAGTCGCCTTGTAGCGGAGGTGCTGCACCTGCCCTTCCGCCGAGCTCATTGCCGAAGCCTCGGTCGCGCCCGAAACGGTATAGAAGTGCGACTCCTGAGTCCGTTGGTTCACCAGGACGAACCCGACGATAGAACTGTCTGAGGTTGCCGAGGTGACCCCGGTATACATCCAGACGTCGTCATCCTTGGCGATGTAGTTGTAGCCGAGGTTGCCATTGGTGCCCGGCGTCGTCTGGACGACCCCTTGCTGCCCAAGCCAGGAGTTCAGCCACCCGTTCTTGTAGGCGCCGCTCCAGTTGTACTGCTCGACAAGCAGCTCGGCCGGATAGACGCGGTCGACCCATTGCGGCGTTTCCTCGACGGCGAGGTCTTGGCATTCGCCGGTGTTGGCATTGCACAGGATGACCCGCTCGATCGTCGTGCCGCCGAAGAGGCCGATGGTGCGCGTCTGGACGGGGCATATCCACCAAGGCTGCCCGTCCTCGTCGATCTCGAAGGACTTCTGGTCGAACATGTAGGTGGGGTACTTCAGCTGCACGTGGCGGTCTATGTTGCGCTCAAACGGCTCGGCCTGCGAATAGTAGATCGGCTTGTCAAGCTTGACGATCTTGGTATCCTGCGTGGTCATGTTCACGATCACGTACCCCGGGATGCCCGTGTCCCTGTTGTTGAACCACTTGATGAAGTCCGCATAGCCGAGAGGGCTTACGCGTACAGGCTCGCTATGGTAATTGATTTGGCTGTACAGAGGCGATATCTCGAACTGGCTGACATATTCGGGGATCGACCCCATCACGCGGTTGCCGAGCTTCTCCGCGGAATCGCGGTCGATGATGGGTATCTCGGAGTAGTCGACCTCTTTGATGTCTTGGGCAAAATCCAAGGTGTCGGTCTTCAAAACCGATGCGTACTTCTCGGCGTTTCCCGGGAAGAACGCCAGGGATGCGAGCGCCCCCACGATGCCGACGGCGGCAACGAGGACCGGCACGTAGGACAGCCATTTGAAGGTCTTCGACTTTCCTTCGTTCTTCTTGACCTTTGCCGTACCCACCTTGTAGGAGTTTGACCGGGTCCGAAACACAAGGAACAGGGGAAGCAGGATGAAGATCACTACGAACCACCAGGTGTCGGAGCTGTGGACGTTGATCGGCGGATGGAACCACCAATAAGCGCCAAGGATGATCGCCACAAGCACGATCACGGCGATGATCAAGGCGCGCTTTCCCCACTTTGCGAACTTCTCGCCAAAGGAGAACGTGGGGCTGGGGGGCTTCTTCGACCCGCCGGATCCGCCCGAGCCGCCGCGCTTGCCTGCGGACGATTCGGCATCGCCGGCACCGCTCCCCTCATAGGGGTTGTTCCCCTTCTCAAAGTTTATTCCTGATTGCCTGAGTGCATCCAACAGGGAATCAATGCCTGAAGGCTCTTTCATATGGGATCAGCCCCTCTTTGTTCGTAGTCGGTCGGTTCGCTTTTGTCTTACCTGCAATTATAGGCTGGCTTGTCAACCTATTTCAGATTCCGTAAGACAAAGGGCAAAATCCCGCCATTTCTGAAATAATGCCCTTCGGTCGGAGTGTCGATGCGCACCACCGCCTTGAAGGCGGCCTCAGCTCCATCAGCCTTCCTTACCTTGATGTCCACCAGGCCCGGGTCGGGAAGGCCTGCAGAGAAGTCGATGGCGCCGACACTGAACCGCTCGGTTCCGTCAAGGCCTAAGGACTCCGCGCCCTGCCCTTCCTCGAACTGCAGGGGAAGGATGCCCATGCCGATCAGGTTTGACCGGTGGATGCGCTCGAAGCTTTCCGCGAATACGGCACGGACACCCAGGAGAGAGGGACCCTTCGCCGCCCAATCTCGCGACGAGCCGCTCCCATACATCTTCCCGGCAAGCACCACCGAAGGGATGCCCGCCGCCCGATAGCCCTCAGATGCCCCGAAGACGCTCTCGATGCCGCCTGATAGGAAATCACGGGTCCAGCAGCCCCGCCGTCCTTCGGCCAGCTTGTTCTGCAGCTTCACGTTTGCGAAGGTGCCGCGCATCATGACCTCATGGTTGCCGCGGCGCGCCCCGTAGGTGTTGAAAAGGGATTCGTCGACGCCGTGCTCCCTTAAATAGGCGGCTGCAGGCGAATCGAGGGCAATAGAGCCTGCAGGGCTGATGTGGTCGGTCGTTATGAAGTCCCCGAGATCGACGAGCGCATAGGCATCGACGATCACATCGATCGGCTGCGGCTCGCCGGTCATGCCCTCGAAATACGGCGCAGGGCGCACGTAGGTCGAGGTTGCATCCCACGAGAAGGTGGCGCTTGGCCGCACGTCGATTGCCTGCCAGCGTTCGTCGCCCTCCATTAGACCCGCCCGGCCCTCCTCATACAGGTCGGCCGTGACGAAACGGTCGAGCACCTGCGCGATCTCGGAGTCGCTTGGCCAGATATCGCGTAGGAACACGTCTTCACCCTGTGCGTTGGTTCCAAGGGCTTGGGCCTCGAAATCAAAATCCATAGTGCCGACCAAGGCGTAGGCGACCACCGCCGCAGGTGCGGCAAGGTAGTTCTGCGAAACGTCCGGCGAGATCCTGCCTTCGAAGTTGCGGTTGCCCGAAAGAACGCTCGCAAGCTCGATGCTTGTCGCGACCTCGTGCATGCCGTCAAGGATGGGGCCGGAGTTGCCGATGCAGCTCATGCAGCCGAACCCGCAGTTGTAGAACCCGAGGGCACGCAGGCCGTCGCCGAGCCCGGCCTTTTCAAGCAGCAGCTCGGTCGCATGGCTGCCCGGCGCGAGGATGCGCTTCACCCAAGGCTTCGCGGAAAGGCCTGCCTCTGCCGCATGCCTTGCAACCAGGCCGCAGGCCACCATCATAGCGGGGTCTGTTGCCGTAGTGCAGCTGGTCACCGCTGCAATGGCAAGGGCGCCGTGCGTCAGGTCGAAGGTCGATCCCCCGACGGAGACCGGAACCTGCCTGCCAAGGTCGAGCCCGCGTTCTTCGCAGACGGCCTCGAAGCGCGTCTTGATCCCCTGCAATGCGATGAGGTCGTGCGGGCGCGAGGGGCCAGCCAGGCTGGGCGTCACGGTTGCCAGGTCGAGCTCGAGGACCTCGGCGTAGTGGCGCGGCGGGGCTGCGGGGTCATTCCAAAATCCCTGCGCCTTCGCATAGGCCTCAACGAGATCGACCTGTTCGGCACTTCGCCCTGTCAGGCGCAGGTAGTCAAGGGTATGTCCATCAACGGGGAAAAGGGTGCAGGTGCAGCCGTATTCGGGCGTCATGTTCGCAATGCAGGCCCGCTGGGTCGCCGACAAGGAGTCGAGGCCTGGCCCGAAGCATTCGACGAATGAGCCGACGACGCCTTTTGAGCGTAATATCTGGGCAAAGGTCAGCGCGACGTCCATCGCGGAAACACCCTCGCTCAAGGCGCCGGTCAGCTTGATGCCTACCACCTTCGGAACGAGCGTCGTGATCGGCTGGCCAAGCGCCGCGGCCTCCGCTTCGATGCCTCCGACACCCCAGCTGAGGACACCTATGCCGTTCGCCGTGGTGGTATGGCTGTCGGTGCCGACCACGGTGTCGAAATAGGCGGTCACGCATTCGTCGCCCTCTTGGGCCATGACGACCTGGGAGAACTCCTCCACATTGATCTGATGGCAGATACCCGCGCCGGGGGGCACGATGCGCACGTTCTCGAAAGAGCTTTGCGCCCACTTCAAAAATGTGTAGCGCTCCTCGTTCCGCTTGAACTCGAGCTCCATGTTCTTGTCAAGGGCTGCGGCACATCCTGCCTCGTCGGCAATGACCGAATGATCGATCACGAGGTCGCAGGGGATCTGGGGGTTGACCTTCATGGGGTCGCCGCCCAGTGCCTGCATGGCCTCGCGCATAACCGCGAAATCGACGAACACCGGGACACCGGTGAAGTCCTGCAAGAGGACGCGTGCGGGGCTGTAGGAAAGCTCGTCTCCGACGCGACCTTCACAACCCGCATCAACGATTGCCTGCGCCAAACGTGCTGCCTCTTCGGCGTCCTGTGCGCATCTGAGGACGTTCTCCAACAATACCGTCAGAGAAAAGGGCAGCCTTTCGGCACCCTCTACAGAAGATACCGGGTAATACCGGTATTCCCGTCCCCCTACTTCGAGGATCCCACTGTTCGCATCTGGTCTGGCAGTCATTGATTCCCTTTCATGCTGTCTTTTTGTATCTGTCCAAAGCGTGTCAAGCGTTCATCTTCTCTATGATGGCGTCTGCATACTCGGATGTGCCGACCGCCCCCTCGATCGAGCCTGTCAGGGTACGCTAGATGTCTTAGGTCACGTTCGCGCC
>JAVBQH010000127.1:0-21591 GCA_031549175.1 Raoultibacter sp. | reverse complement strand
GACAGAGGGGACAGACCCTTTTGTCCCAAGGCATGCCCCCTTCGCACGTTGCTAGACGGAGGCGAGTGCCTGCTCGATGTCGGCGACGAGGTCTTCGGTGCCTTCGATGCCGCATGAGAGGCGGATCAGGTCGGGCGTGATCCCGGCCGCGGCAAGCTCTTGGTCGTTCATCTGGCGGTGGGTGGCGTTCGCCGGATGCAGGATGCAGGTACGCGCGTCGGCTACATGGGTGGCGATCTGCGCCATCTTCAAATGTTTCATGAAGGTCTCTGCCCCTTCGCGCCCGCCGGCAACGCCGAAGCTCACAACACCACATGTGCCATCGGGCAGGTATTTTTGGGCGCGCTCGTAGTAGCGATCGCCCGGAAGCGAAGGGTAGCGAACCCAAGATATCTTCGGGTGCCCGTCCAAAAACGTTGCCACGGCAAGGCCGTTCTTGCAATGCTGAGCCATGCGCAGATGCAGGCTTTCCAACCCCAGGTTAAGCAAGAAGGCATTCTGCGGCGCCTGTATTGCCCCAAAATCACGCATAAGTTGGGCGGTTGCCTTCGTAATGAAAGCGCCCCCCAGGCCGAACTGCTCTACATAGACCACGCCGTGATAGCTCTCATCGGGGGTGGTCAATCCTGGAAACTTCTCAGCATGGGCCAGCCAGTCGAACCTGCCCGAATCGACGATACAGCCGCCGACTGCGGCACCATGGCCGTCCATGTACTTGGTCGTGGAATGCGTGACGATATCCGCCCCCCACTCTATGGGACGGCAGTTGACCGGCGTCGGGAAGGTGTTGTCAACGACGAGGGGAACCCCGTGGCCATGTGCCGCTTTCGCGAAACGTTCGATATCGAGCACGGAAAGTGCGGGATTTGCAACCGTCTCGCCGAAAACCGCCTTGGTGTTCGGCTTGAACGCCGCTTCAAGCTCTTCGTCAGTGCATTCCGGATCGACGAAGCTGAACTCGATGCCCATGCGCTTCATGGTCACCGCAAAAAGGTTGTAGGTGCCCCCGTAAAGGGACGAGGAGGCCACGATGTGATCCCCGGCAGAGGCGATGTTGAAGATTGCAAAAAAATTCGCGGCCTGCCCCGATGAGGTCAGCATGGCTGCGGACCCGCCTTCGAGCTCGCAGATTTTCGCAGCCACCAGATCGTTGGTCGGGTTCGCCAGGCGCGTATAGAAATACCCTGTCTCTTCCAGGTCGAAGAGCTTGCCCATGAACTCGCTTGAGTCGTATTTCCAGGTGGTGTTCTGGTAGATGGGGACTTGGCGGGGGTCTCCATTGCCAGGATGATACCCTCCTTGTACACAGGTGGTGCTGATTGAATCGCTCATGGGTGCTCCTTCTTTTCTTCTGCTCACATTCTGCGCGTTATATTCCTACTGGATTAAGAGGTTAAAACAGTCCCCGCATTATAGCGTCTGCTGTTTCAAAACCCCCGTGATTATATTTTCTTGTCATAACCTCTTCAAAGCTATCATAGAATAAGGCCAGTAGTAAAGAAACGTAATAATAGCTTGCGCACGCTGCACTAGTGCTGAACGAGGTGCGTACACAAGCTGCAGAAAGGATGCGCCGTGCCTATACGAATCCCCGATTCGCTTCCCGCTACAAGCATTCTCGAAGGCGAGAATATCTTTGTTATGACGGAATTCCGCGCCATGCATCAGGATATACGTCCTTTGCGCATCCTGCTCTTGAACCTCATGCCCACAAAGATCGTGACCGAGACGCAGATCTTGCGAAAACTCTCGAACACCCCCCTCCAGCTGGAGATCGAGCTTTTACAAACCATCAGCCACAACTCGAAGAACGTCTCCGAGGGGCATCTTGAGGCGTTTTATACGAGCTTCGATGAAATCAAGGACCAGCGTTTCGACGGCCTGATCATCACTGGAGCGCCCGTTGAGCGGCTCGAGTTCGAGGACGTCGACTACTGGGACGAGCTCTGCGCCATCATGGAATGGTCGCGCACCAATGTGTACAGCACCTTCCATATCTGCTGGGGGGCCCAGGCCGGCATCTACTTCCACTACGGGATCCCGAAGTATGATCTGGGGAAGAAGCTGTTCGGCGTCTTCGACCACAAGGTGGTAAAGCCCTCATCCCCCCTGGTGCGCGGCTTTGACGATGTGTTTCGGGCACCCCATTCGCGTTATACGGAGGTTCGCGCCGGCGATATCGAAGTCCATCCGTCGCTTGAGCTCATAGCTGTCTCAGATGAGGCGGGCGTCTACATCGCAAAGAGCACCGACAGCCGCCACTTCTTCGTGTTCGGGCATCCCGAATACGACACCGAGACCCTCGGTTACGAATACGAGCGGGATGCCAACAAGGGCATCGAAGTCGATATTCCGAAGAACTACTACCCGGGCGACAACCCGCAGGAATCGCCCGTGGTTACCTGGAGGTCGCACGCACAGCTGCTTTATACCAACTGGCTGAATTATTATGTCTACCAGTCGACGCCATACGATTTGAGCGACCTCAAAGAAGACGAGCATCCGAGCTTCGACTAACAGGGGGGCAGGCTTGGGACAAAAGGGGCTGTCCCTTTTGTCCCAAGACCGTCTCTGCTGCCCTGCCCCTACTCCCTTGCGCAGTAACTAGAGCAGGTAGCCGTAGAGGCTAAGATAGCTTGTAATGAACAGCCACCAGATGAAGAACATGAATATCGAGATGACGATGCCGATGATTCCACAGGCCTTCCCACCCATCGCCAGGCCGTTTTTGCCAAACCTCTTCGTATAGCCGGATGCCAGCACCAAGGCTACAATCCCAAGGATCACGCCGACGATGACCGCATGTGCGAAAAAGATCGACAGGATGCCGCACACGAGCGCACCTGCCGCCTTGCCGCTCCCCCGCACGTAGTCTGAATGCCCCAGGTAGCTTGACCCCGAAGGGAAGGAGTTGTTGCCGGCGGCGGCCGGGGCTGCCATGCCGATGGCAGCGGGTCCCGCTGGGACGACGTCTTTGGATGCGACCTTTTCCTTTATCGGATCAGGGGCTTCGACAGGGGGCTGCTCCGTATCGGCTTCGGAAGGAGGTCCTTCGATGACCGGCGGCTCGGATGCCGCCTCCTTGGCTGCAACCGGGGGTGGTTCAAGGGCCTCGGGCATATCCTCAGCGGCAGAGGCCGGCTCTGGGCCTCTTTCAAGCAGCGCATCCTGGCCAGAAGCCTCCTCGCCCGGAACTCCAGGGTCGGCTTCTACGCCGTCGTCAAAGAGGACTGCTTGCCCGGGAATGCTTTCAACGGTGGGAGCAGGCTGGGTTTCAGCAGGGATGTTTTCCATAGGGAGTATCTCGGCTGCTTCGACGGCTTGGCCTTTCCCGTTTTCCTCCTGCAAGGAGGCAATCAACTCGTCAATACGCGAAACCGCGGCATCGCCTTGAGGGGTGCCGGCGGCTGCGGACGAGGTAGGCGGCTGCATGCGTGCCTGCCCTGCCTCGTGAGAGGGCGCATCGTAGGCCGCAGGCGTGTCCGGCTGGGTGGAAGGCCCCGGGATAGGCTCGGGTTCAGGAGCTTCCCTTGCAGGAAGGGCACCGAGGTCGATGTACTCCTTCTTTACCTTCTTCTTGTCGCCCTTGCCCTTTTTTTCTTTGTCCTTCTTCCCCATTGCTCCTCCTATAGCTCGACGAGAAAATGCTGCAGATCTTTGGCGCTATCAGTAGCCGACACTGTAAAAACTGTATTTCGCACTCGTAAGGGAGCTGTCCGAAAGTACCCAGCTGCCGTTTTTCTTCGTGAAGCTCAAGCTTACCGTCACAGATTCGGGGGCGGTATTCGCGAATGCCTCCTGATACAGGGCGGCAAGTTTCGGCTTATCGGCTGCTGAGGGAGAATAGTAGTCGAGTTCATCATCGATGTACTTGTCAAGGGCGGCATCTAAATACTCGCCTGAAATGGTGTACACGTCTTTTGTTGTGCCCTTTACCGTCACATAGGCGCTGTCCCCGTATGCCGACACAGAATCGATCTGATAGGTCATCGCATTGCTGAGCTGCTTGGCAAGGTCATTTGCATCCAAACCGAGGTCTGCCATGGTGTAGCTGTGGTACCCCACCACCGATTCGGTCACTTCGTCGGCGATTTCCTTTTGGAGGGCGGCATCAGGGTTTTTCAGCTTTTCCATGGCCGCTGTGGCTGCCTCGCGGACCGCCTTCTCATCTGCGGCGGTATTCGAGCTCGTAGAGCTTGACGTGCCCGATGAGCTGTACGAATACGACGACGGGCTGCTTCCTATCTCTTCCCATACCAACACGCCGACCCAAATGGAAAAGGCCAGGATGGCAACGGAGAAGACCATACCGATAATGCCGCAGACCTTACCGCCGAGGGCCTTGGCGTCGCTTCCGTACTTCTTTGTGGAAGAGAAACCCAGGATAATGGCGACAATGCCGAGGGCGATGCCGAGGACGATCGTCCACGAAAAGACTATTGCCAGAATTCCGCAGACGAGGGAGCCGATGGCCGCCGAGCTGCTGCTTGCCGCCCGGGGTATTTGCTGACCGGGCTGGTAGGCGACAACGGGTTGGTAGGCAACTGGAGCCGCCTGCTGATAGGGGTTCTGCTGCGCTGTCGGCTGCCCCTGCTGTGGCGCTGCCTGGGCTGGCTGTACATAGGGGTTGGGCGTTTGAACGGGTTGCGTAGCCTGCGGGACATAGGGGTTGGGCGGCTGGACGGGTTGCGTGGCCTGCTGCCCCACCATGCCGGCATCCGGTTGCCCGGCATCTTGCAAAGGCGGCTGCATGTCTGCCCCGTCGTTGCCTTGTGAAGGCTGCGTTGGTCCAGCCTGGTTGTTTTCTTGCTCTTGCGCCATCTTTCCTCCAAAACTTCTTCTAAAAATGAATCTGTTCTTCCAAATGTCCTATAGGGAGCCGAGCGAATCGACTGATCGCTCTATTGGCGCTGCCCCATAATCCGTCATAGCCGTTCGGTAAGTTGATGAACTGCCTGAATAATAAGAAGGCGGGGATAGCACATATGCCAGGAAGACAGCAAGGACGAACATCACCGAAAACGCCAAGCCGATGATGCCGCATACCCTGCCTCCTGTGGCCATGCCGTTCTTTCCGAACGTCTTGGCATACTGCACGCCAAGGATAATGGCTATTATCCCGAGGACAATCGCAGGCCAGACCCATAGACTCAAAACGATCGACAATATACCGCACACCAAGGACGCGGCCGCCTTGCCCGTCCCCGGCGCTTGGACCGTCGTGTAGGGCATGCGGGGCGGATATTGCACCTGATAAGGGGTGCCCTGATGAACAGGCATCCCGGGTTGTGCCGGAACCCCCGGGTAGGGCGATACCCCGCCTGCGGGCGGTGGCGTCGGCATGGGGCCGGCTTGCGGGGCACCCATGCCTGGCTGGGCCAGGCCGGCGGGAGGGAGGGCCCCATGAGGCGCGCCGGCCACGGAAGCGGCGGGCATCTGGCCTGCAGGAACCAGTGGCACCTGCTGTTGGTATCCATGGGGGTTGACAGCGGCATGCACTCCATAGGGCGGGACTGGGGGCGTATAAGGAACTGCCTGAGAAACATTGGGATGGAACTGCTGGGCAGGGGCAGGGACATGGGCGGACGGCGGCGCGGCGGGTTGAGCCTGTGCGGGGGCAGGGGCGAATCCGCTCTGCTGCATAGGGGAAGCGTAAGCCGGTTGCACATGAGGTTGCAAAGAGGGCGGCGCCGTTTGCGGGGCTGCCGCTAAAGGATCAGCTGAAGAGCCTGTTTGGGCTGGTATATGCCCAACATCGGGTTTTTGCCGGCCGTCTTGGCCTGAGCTCGCCTCATTGGCATTGTCTTCGTTCGTCATCGTGCCCTCCCCTTACTATTCTGCGTGATGCGCTTCTCTTCAATGTGCCTTTCTTGCCTTATTTTACCCGATAGAGTAGGAATAAGGGTCGGAAAGGAATGCCTCTGTATCCAGGTCGGAAAACTCCTTGATTGCAAGGGTCGCGATTGAAAGCTCTTGCCAGGTTCCCGCCACATCCTGGTCGTAAATGCCGATAGTTGGATAACCTGCATCCCGGGCGGTCCTGATAGCGTAGACCGAATCCTCCATGACCCAGGTCGAAGCTTGTTCGGTTCCCATAAGCTCTTGGGCTCGGAAAAACACCGCCGGCTCGCGCTTCGAGGCTCCGACATCATCCACAGACACGACTGCATCCAGGTATTCGGTGAAATGCGCGTTTCCCAGGCCAGCTTGGAGCAAGGCCTGAGGCGTGGATGAGGCAACGGAGGTCTTGACACCCCGTTCGTGGCATTTTCTCACAAAATCCAGGGCACCCGGACGGGCCTTTGCCTTGCTGGCATAAAAGCCCCCCATGAGCGTGTTGATGGTATCGACCACTTCAGCTGGAGAATCACCGACCCCGAACCGGACATGCAGAAACTCCGCCGTCTCCGGAATAGTCAGCGTGCAGAGGATATCGACTTCCTCGTCGGACAAGGTCACGCCGGCACGGGCGGCAAGCTCATCTTGGGCGGCAAGCCACGCTTCCATCGAGTCAAGAAGCGTTCCGTCGCAATCGAATATTATCCCTTGGACACCCAAGGCCTTAATCTTCCACGCGGATGAGCGACGGCTCTGCCCGCAAAACGTTGTCGAGCTTGGCGATATCCGCGAGGACCGCACGGACGCTTGCCTCGCGGGCAATATGCGTGACATATACGAGGTCGACGACGCCGCCGTCGCTTTTCTGACCGCGCTGCACCACAGAATGCACCGAGACGTCATGTTGGGCAAATACGCCCGCCATGGCGGCGAGAACGCCGGCGCGGTCGGTGACGGCAAATCGGATGTAGTACTTCGTCTTCAGTTCCTCAATGGGGATTACGGGTATCGTGTCGGTACAGGTGCAGCCGACCAAAGGCTTGATCCCGGCTTGGAGATGGCGCGCGCATTCGAGCACGTCCCCCATCACGGCGCTTGCAGCAGGGCCGGCACCCGCCCCTTCGCCGAAGAACATGGTCTCCCCGACCGCATCGCCCACCACGTATATTGCGTTGAAGACCCCGTTGACCGTGGCCAGGGGGTGTGCGGTCGGCAGCATGGTAGGATGGACGCGCACGTCGAGGCCGACTTCGCTTAGATGGGCCAGGGCGAGCAGCTTCACGCAGTACCCCATGTCACGTGCGGCCTCAAGATCGATCGGCGTGATATTGCGGATACCTTCGGCAGGCACATCGTCAATGGTGACACGTGAATTGAAAGCGATAGAGGCCAGGATGGCTATTTTTGCTGCCGCATCGTAGCCGTCGACATCGGCGGTCGGGTCGGCCTCGGCGAAGCCTTTTTCCTGCGCTTCCTTCAATGCCTCGTCGTAATCGCTTCCGTCTTGAGCCATGCGCGTGAGCATGTAGTTCGTCGTCCCGTTCACGATGCCCATCACGGACGTGATCTGGTTCGCAATGAGCGAATGCTTCATCGGGTCGATGATCGGGATGCCGCCTCCTACGCTGGCTTCGAAGAACAGCTCTCTGCCCACGGAGTCGGCCAATTCCATGACCTCTTCGCCATAGGTTGCCATAAGCGCCTTGTTTGCCGTGACGACGTTCTTGCCCGCTTGAAGCGCCTCGAAGACGACGTTTTTCGCAATGGTGGTGCCGCCGATGAGTTCGATGACGATGTCGATCTCAGGATCGTTGATGACGTCTTTGTAATCCTGTGTGAAGATGTTTTCGACGCCGTGCTCGAGCGCCTGCTCGGGATTGCGGGAGCAGACCCTTTTCAGCTCTATGTCGATGCCGTAGTGGCGCAAGAAATCCTGTTTATGCTCTTTCAGGATGTCGAGGCACCCTCCGCCTACCGTGCCCGTTCCCACCAAACCAAGTTGAATTGCCATTGTTTCCTCCTGGGCAAAAGCCTTCATATCCCAATTCGTATCGTATGAGTGTCAGCCGACATCACATGCCATCAGGTCATTATAAGTCTCCCTGCGCGTGACCAGACGGGCTTTTCCGTCGGACACAAAAACGATTGCAGGGCGCGGCTGCCCGTTGTAATTGCTTGACATGGTGTAATTATATGCCCCGGTGCCGAATACGCAGACGATGTCGCCAAGGTCCGGATGCTGAAGGGGCATATCGACGACGACAGCATCCCCGCTCTCACAGTGCTTGCCGCAGAGGGTGACTATCTCGGTGCGAGGCTGGTCGGCCTTGTTGGCAATAACCGGCTCATAATCCGCATGGTAGAGCGCGGTGCGGATGTTGTCCGACATCCCGCCGTCCACCGCCACATACTTCCGGATTCCCGGCAGCGTCTTCAGGATGCCGACGGTATAGAGGGTCACCCCTGCACTCGCAATGAGACTCCGCCCCGGCTCGCAGAGGATCTTCGGCACGGCAAGCCCCTGGAGCCCGCATGATTCCTCCACTGCCGAAACGACGGTTTCGGCGAAGTCTTCGATAGACGAAGGCTTGTCTTCTGCCGTATAGGCGACGCCAAGACCCCCACCCACATCGAGCTCGGCAATTTCGTAGCCGTATTCACGCTTGACGCGTCCCATAAGCTCGACCATGACGAGGATGGCCTCCTTGAACGAGTGCAGCGCAAATATCTGAGAGCCGATATGCATATGCAGGCCGACAAGGCGGACGTTCGGCGTCTCCAGGGCATCTTTTACGCAGTTGAAAGCCCAGTCGTTACGCATATTGAAACCGAATTTGGAATCTTCGCAACCCGTTTGGATATACGCATGCGTATCTGCCTCTACCCCGGGGGTGATGCGCATGTAGATATCTTGGGTGACGCCATGTTTGGCAGCGATTTCTGAAATACGGGCCAACTCGATACGCGAATCGACCACGACCTTGCCGACCCCGGCGCTGATTGCCTCTTCAAGTTCAAGGGGTGTTTTATTGTTGCCATGCACTATGACCCGGTCCATGGGGAAATTCACCGCTTGCGCGTAGGCAAGCTCGCCGCCGCCGGAAACATCAAGGCTGAGCCCCTCCTCATCAACGATCTGCACCATTGCCTTGTTGATGAATGCCTTACTGGCAAAGACGATTTCAAAGCTGTCAGAGCGCTTCGCAAATGCCGCCCGGTAGTCGCGCATGCGGGAGCGCACATCGTCTTCATCGATCACGTACAGCGCCGTTCCCTGTTCATGGGCCAGGTCTACCATATCGACGCCGCCGATGAACAGGTGGCCGTTTTCAACACAGGCGGTTTTGGGCAAGACGGCGCCCAATTCCATCGTTGTCAGTTGGTCTGCTTTCTTGTTTGGATCTGCTGCTGGCAGTGCCATTACGCTCCCTCTCTGATTTTCCTTTTTAATGGGTTCACCTTGGCTTAGGCAACCCTTCGATGGCGCCTTCGGGGCAAGACCCCGGTTTAAAGCCCCCATCGCTCGGTGGCCGTGCTTCAGATATCGCTTTTCAAACGCATTGCTTCAGACACGTTCCCGCATGATACCATGCCCACAGAGCTTAGGATTTCCTTGTTCTATAATGTTACAAAATGAGAATACCCCGCCTATGCGTAGGTGCGCAGAATGTGAAAGGACCACATCATGGCCAAAACAGAACCCTCAATCGATAGCTGGCTCAAAGAAGCGAAGGCAGACCCGAACGCCGCACAATGCGGGATGTTTCTAACCCATAACGGCGTTGTTCGCATCACCCCGAAACAGCTTGTCCGGGAAGGTGTCGAAGGTCTTGGACAGGTTGCCGCCGTTGAATTCTCATATGATGCCGCCGGCGTGGATGCCGCCGTCAAGGAAGCTCTCACCTGGCCGGGCGTCTACTATGTCAAGGTATGGCTCAACGAGGGTGTGCTTGAGGTGGGAGATTCGATCATGTACGTGTTGATCGGTGCCGATATAAGGCCGAACTGCATCGATGCCCTCCAAAACCTGGTCGGGAAGATCAAAAACGACCTGGTTGTCGAAAAGGAGATCTACTCCTAAAGCGAAACACCCTCTTGGCCTTTCGGCTGCGATGACGATCAGGGAGGGCCGGGAGGCGACTGCCTGCCGGGCGGCGCGGGTCCTTATTTGTGGTAGGGCTCGCCCCGCGATATCTTACAGGCGCGGTAGACCTGTTCGAGCAGCACCACACGGGCAAGGTTGTGGGGCAAGGTGACAGGCCCGAAGGAAAGCGTCTCGTCAGCCCTTTGCCGCACTTCGCCCGAAACCCCGTTAGACCCGCCGATGATAAAGGCGACGTCGCTGATTCCTTGGAGGGCAAGCTGGTCGATATGGCGTGAAAGCCCCTCGCTCGAACGTTTTTTGCCCTCAATGTCAAGCAGGATGACCCTGGCCTCGCGCGGGATCGCGCCCAAAAGGGCGCTGCCTTCCTTCTTGAGGGAGCCTTCCACGCCCCCGCATTTTGCCGGGTCGAAATCGGGTACCTCGTGTATGGCGAGCTTCAGATAAGGGGTGAGGCGCTTGGCGTATTCAGCGCAGGCATCGACCCAGAACCGTTCTTTCAGCTTCCCGACAGCGATTATGGTGAGGTTCATACAGCCCGCTTCCAAGCCCGAGGCACCCGGCTACTGCCAATCAGCGCCTATGACGACAAGGAAGTTCCCGTCGAATACATACGTGCCGTCATTTTGCAGCGCGGATCCGACACCTAAGGCGCCGACAATCTCTTGGGCCTCGCCTGCCTTGGCCGGCGATTCGTATACTACGAGGGTTTTTGGATAGTCGGTGCTGTTTGCATTTCCCGTAGTCACCGTATACCCAAGTGCTTGGACCTTCGCCGCCGCAGAGGCGGCAGCACCATCTTTTCCGCTTCCGTTCTTCACGGTTACGGTGCCGGATTTCTTCGCCGTTCCTGAAGCCGCCTGGCCCGAGGTGGCCAAAACGGTGCCAGTCGCCTCGTCGATGACTGCGGCCTCATAAGGCGGGAGCCCTTGGTCGACCCGAGACATCATGGTTTTCCAGGCCTGCGTGTCAGTGTATTCGTACCAGACGCCGCCTACATAGGAGGGGGTGGTGGGCTGCATGGCCGTGTAAAGGTCGGTGGCAGGATCGAGTCCGCGCATGGCCTGTGCAAGGCCGACGACATCCATGATGTCCAGGTCGGTTGTGATGTATTTGCTCAAGGCGTTTACCGTGTTCGCCATAGTGGCGACATCTGAGGAAAGGATCTTCTTTGCAATGGCCCCGAGAACCATGCGCTGGTTTGCGGCACGATAGGAATCGCCGTCGCCGTACTCGTCATAGGTATGGCGTGACCTGCAGAGGATGAGGGCTTGGTCCCCATTGATGGTCTGTGGGCCGGCGGCCACGTACCCGCCCGCATCAGGGTCGTCTATCTCGACCGGCACATCGACCTCAACCCCGCCGAGCGCATTCACCACATCACGGAAGCCGTCGAAATTCACTTCTGCATAATGGGAGATGGGAACCCCCGCAAGCTTGCTGACCGTTTTCACCGCCAAGGCCTGCCCGCCAAAGGCATACGCCGCATTGAGCTTGTTCGGGCCATATCCCTCAAGCTCGACATAGGTGTCGCGATGAAGGGATATCAAGGTAGCCTTCTTGTCCACGGGGTCGATACGTGCGAGCATGATGCTGTCGGAACGAGTCGGGTCACCCGCATATTCGTCTGATTCCGCGCGTTCGGCCGATCCATCGGTGCCCATGAGCAGCATATAGAAAGGCTCTTTGGTGAGGTTGGTCTTCACCAACGCATCACGCAGGTCGGCGTCGATGCCCTCGTGTATATTTGAAGAAAGGCTGTTCATATAGGCGAAGGCGGCGCCTGCCCCTCCGACCAAGACGAGCAGCACCACAATGACGGCCGCAATGACGACCTTGCGCCGCTTGCCGCGCTTCCGCTGCTTCGCGTAGTCCGATGACGAGCTTTCCCGTGAATATGCGCTTGCATACGAGCCGTCCCTGCGCACATTTTGCCTGTCGGCCGGCTGTTTCCGTCTTGCGCTCGCAGCATCGCGTGAATACGCCTCACGCATTGAATCCGAGTTCCTGCCCGCGTTTTTCCGAGAAGGGGCCGATGCCTGCGGGTCTGGGGTTTGTCCGGCGCTGCGGGAATTCGAGGATCCCCGTCTGCTTGTGCGGGTCCCCTGCGAGAAGCGATCTGAATCGTTTGGCCGTCCTTCCGAACGGCGTGTATTGCGTTTATCACCCATAGTCATTTCATTGTGAGGGAGTGCCCTATGATGGGCAAGGGAGGCGATGTCTAATCTAAGAAAAAGCCATACCTTGGCTTTTCAAGCATTCTGCCTGCGATAAGCGAACCGATTCAGCTGCCTTTGAGCCCCAGGCGCCTGGCCATGTAGCCATGCGCTGCGTCCTCTACCGTATCGTCGAGGGGACACAGGTCGAAGCTTGGGCCTCCCCGTGCCGCGTGGGAAGCGAGGGCGGCCTTAAGCAGATGGTCCGCAATCTGCGGGTTCTTGCCTAAGAGGGGCCCGTGCAGGTAGGTGCCCAGCACGTTTTTATAGAGCGCGCCGTCGTGCTTGTCGGTGTCGTTATTGCCGTACCCCGACGAGGACACCACCTTCCCAAAGGGATCGATGCCGCCGCCAAGATAGGTGCGGCCTGCATGGTTCTCGTAGCCTATTACCGGGCGCGACGAGAGCGTCGATTCCAAGGCGACATCGCCGATAAGGCGTTTGCCCTGGTTTTTTGGTGCACTGGTCACCATATTCAAAATTCCGAGGCCCTTGATCACCTCGTCGCCCAAAAGCCATTCGGCGCCGAGTATCTGATAGCCACCGCAGATAGCCAGGAGGACGCCTTCCTCTTCGACGTATTCTTTGAGCTCGTCTTTCATGTTCATCAGCTGCTCTGAGGCAAGCCTTTGCTCCCGGTCGGGGCCTCCACCCAAAAACACCAGGTCCGCAGCGCGCAGATCCGCCTCCTCGCCATAGTGCACCCTTTGGGTTTCTACCGGGATACCCCTCCATTCGCAGCGTTTCTCCAGGCAATGCACATTGCCGCCGTCGCCGTAAAGGTTGAGCAGGTCGGGAAACAGATGAACGATTCTCAGGCTATCCATGCGCTACCGTGCCTCCCTCTTCCTCAGACATGCGGGCAAGCTCCTCCCGGATCGGAGGCAGTGCCGTATAGTTTGCGATGAAGTAGAGGCGTGCCTGCTCGCAGCCGGCCTGTTCGAAGACGTCTGCGGCGCTTTCGACGAGCCGGGCCTCGATCCCCGCATACTTCAAACGCAGCTGCAGGTCGTTTTTCCTGATACCGCCCGCAAAACAGAGGAGTCCGCCTTGACCGGCAAGCTCTTCGAAGTCGATGTCCCACAGCCAAGACACGTCGCGGCCGTCTCCTTCTTTGTCGTTGACGAAGAATGCCACGGCCTTCGGCTTTTCGTCTTGTAGGATAAGCTTGATATTCTGGTTGAAGCCGGTGGGGTTCTTCGCAAGGTTCAACAGCGCTTTTCGGCTCCTTATCTCAAACCACTGCAAACGGCCGTTTTGCGGATCGAAGGCATCGAGCGCCTTTTGGAACGCTTCTTCCCTGCAACCAAGCAGACAGGCGACCGTAAATGCCGCAAGAAGGTTATATACCATGTAAGCCCCCTGATAGCGCGCACGTATGCGGGCGCTGCCGTGGGGGTGAGTCTTCACCGTGAAGGAAAGCCCTTCGGCATCGAGGCAGACGTCTGCTGCCCTGAAATCCAGAGGCGGGCGCGCAAATGAGCATTGCTTGCAGGAATAGTCCCCCAACTGCCCATACTGTCGATAGGAGTATGCAAGCATCCCCGAGCACCGCTGGCACATCTGCGCATCGGAAACCGTGTTCTGCTCGAGGCCCAACGCCCCGTCGATGCCGAACGCGATATGCGGGTTTGGGGCCTTTTCTGCGATGGCGGCACAGAGGGGGTCGTCGGCATTGTAAACGAGCACCGTCTCGGGCGAGCCGTGCAGGGCAGCCAGGATGCTGTCCTGGATGACCTGGATCTCACCAACCCGGTCCAACTGGTCGCGAAAGAGGTTGAGGAGCACCAGGTAGTCACTCTTCAGCTGCGGCAGCACCTTCGCCAGCCAGAGCTCGTCACTTTCAAAAACGCCCCAGTCGGAATCCTTTGCATGGAGGAGCGACGTGGCGATCCCCGAATCAAGGTTTGCGCCCGTACGGTTGCATACGACGGTGTTCCCGGCCTCTTCCAAGACATCGGCAAGCAGGTTGTTGACCGTGGTCTTTCCGTTCGTGCCGCACACCAGCACCGATCCTTGGCCGAGCTTCCCCGAGAGGTCCCTGATCAGATCAGGGTCGATATAAAGCGCTGCCTTCCCGGGGAAGTTTGCCGCCGGACGGCGGAATAGGTGCTTGAGCCCGAGCGTGCTCAGTGCGCTGATCCCTTTTGCGCAAGCGAGTTGCAACCCCATTGGCTTCCTCATGCTTTCAGTTTGCGCACCTTGTTCAAGGCCTAGTCGGAAGTTCGGCAAAGGCGGTCGGCGCGCACGTTTTCACTTGACAAAACCCTTGTTACAGCAAGGGCGTTTTTCTGTTCATTCTGTCCTAAAGTATAGACGCTCGTGGGTTTGCCGCTCAGGTTCCATATAATTTTCAGTTAGAATTATCAAGCCCGAAACAATAGGCGCTTGCGGATATGATTTCAATCAATATATGTATTGGGGTATTGGGGAAACCGGCACATTATGGGCGAAGGAAGAGACCATAGGCACGCCAAAAGTCGTAGCGGTACATCGCGCCCCGATTATCAGCCAAGACATAAGCCCCCCTCCGATAACGACCAAAGGCCGCTGCTTCCGAGCAGATCCGAGCTTTCCCGGCAAGCGGGTGCGCATAGGATAGACGGCCACCGTTCTAGAGAGTCGTACGACAGCTCGCCACACCGGCCCCACAACCGCCCAACCCCTGGCGACGCGTATGGGCACGAGGGCTCCCTCCCCCGGCAAGGCGACCGTTCGCGCCGCCCTGCGACAGGCCGCGATGACGGCTATGAACGTTATCCGCTGCCACAGGCCGATACCGCTTCGGGCCGCACACGCCCTTCCCCAGGAAGGCAGCAGCAAAGCTCGATACCGCCAACGCAGCGGGGCAGGTCATATGCTGACCCGGGAAGGGGTCCGGGTAATTCCAGTTATGCGAACCCCTACCTTGAGCCAAACCGATACGTCAACAAGAAGAAGGGCAAAAAGCTCAAGCCCTTCCTGATAATCGCATCCCTCGTCATCATCCTCTTCGTCGGCGGCTATTTCGTCCTCCAAAACATCCCCTTCTCCGTCACGGTCAACGGCACCTCCCACACCCTCAAAGGGGCAAAAACCGTTGCCGATATTGTCAACGAAGGTTATGTGAAGCCCTCGCCAGGCAATCTGGTCGCAGTCGACGGAAGCCTGCTCGAAAAAGGCGCAGGCTTTGATTATACGGTCACCGTCAACAATGTCGAAGCAACCGACCATTCAAAAAAGCTGCATAACGGCGACAAGCTTGAGATCGCCAATGGGAAAGACCGCATGGAGGCATTCAAGGAACGCGTCGAGGCCGTATCCCCCACCATCAGTGAGACCGGGAGGGGGCCGTTGCATGTTTTTGAGGGAAGTGGCGCGGAAGGCAAGCGCATTACCAGGACAGGTACCGTATCCGGCATCACGCACACCGAAGTGCAAGAGCCCTCCAACGTAAGCTTTTACCGGTATTATCCTAATGTGGGGGCCGACAAGGTGATAGCCCTGACTTTTGACGACGGCCCATGGCCTGACAGCACCAAGCAGATTCTGGATATCCTCAAGCAAAACAATGCCAAAGCGACCTTCTTCACGGTCGGCGAATATATCGACAGCAGCCGCGCGCCCCTTGTCAAGGAGGCGAAAACAGCGGGGCACCAGGTCTGCACGCACACCTATTCGCATGCGCGCGGAAAAGGGGGCGGCACCAACTTGGGGGCATTCACCAAAGACGAGCAGATTGCCGATGTGCAAAAGGGGCTCGACGCCATCGCGCGGGCGACGGGGGCAGAAGCCAGCAAGGTGATCAGGGCGCCCGGCGGCAACTTCGGAAGCAGTTGCCAAGAAAGCCTTTGCTCGCTTGTAACCGCCGAGATCGGATGGACGGTCGATACCGGCGATTGGAAGAAGCCGGGGGTCGATAAAATTGTCGGGCAGCTGCTGGCGGCCCAACCCGGGGATGTCATCTTGATGCACGACGGCGGCGGCGACCGTTCCCAGACAGTCGAGGCTTTGAGGTCGGCCCTTCCGCAGTTGAGGGCGAAGGGCTACAAATGTATCACGATCGATGAAATGCTTGCCTATCCGGCAAAATAGAGCAGAAAAAAGCCCCCGCTTCGAAGGGATCGCCTTCAACAACAAGGGCTTGTAGCCTCAAAGACTTGCCCCTAGCAACAAGTCTCTGCACGACTTTGCTTATTTTACCGCGAGCTTTCTGACGTTCCGGGCCAAAATGACACAAAGTAGAGTAAAAACAAAGTTTATCAGGGAGAAGGTGTCGAACGACCCCTGCATAATGCTCCAGATAATTCCAATTATAGACATGACCAGGCCGATTATTGCAAGAAAGAAGAAGGCACCTATCTTGTTCGGCCTTTTCGCGCCACGGAAACCCAGGATACCGATAAAGAGGTCGACGAGGCCGAAGACAACGAACATTATGCCGAACGCAAGCGCAAGAGCAGAATAGCTGGCGATCGTACCGTTGACGTTCATCGACATGCTTTGCATCTGCGACATTGAGGAGCCTGCCAGCATTACACCACCCGAGATAAGCAACAAGACAGCATAGACGATGGTGAGCACACAGATAACACGGAGAGCCTTTTGAGAACCGGTCATGTATATCCCTTCCCTTTGGATAATTGCGCCTAGTATATCAGAGATATATAAGCCGGATTGCCCAGGAGGGATCTGGCGTGCAAAGGAACTGACTCCCTGGGCGACCTACCCGAGAAAAGGGGACAGTCCCCTTTTCTCGGGTAGCGAGCATTATCCCTGCGGGGGGATCCACAGGTATTGCATGGGCTTTTTCTCAAGCTCCTTTGAGAGTTCCTCCACGGTGCCGTACTTCAAGCACCAGGCTTGGCAGTGATGCACACATGATGGCTGCTTGCCTTTCGAAACCCGGTCTTCACACAGGTCGCAAAGCTGTGAGAAGTTCGGCACGAAGTCGTAAACGTAGTGATCGGTCTCGTTTCCCTCTGCGTCCTTGATAGGCCAAGGACCGTTTTGCATAACCCTGATGCCCCATTGCTCAAGCGGCATCTCATGCTCTGACTGGCAGGCTACCTCACAGGTATAGCAGCCGGAGCAGTATTCGTAATCAACAAGAATCCCGTGGCGTGACATTACAGTTCCTCCTCTTTGCAGCGATAGATTTTACAGAGCGTGCATTTTAGGTCGGCGCCGAAGCCTGTTTTTCCTGCTTTGTTTGCCAGAAGCTGGTTGATGTCGGATTGACGGAACCCGTAAAGGTTCGGTTCGGCACCGTCTTGTTCGGGGAACCACCAGCCATGTTGTGCTGCAACTTCCTTCTCATGCACTTCAAAAGTGAGGCGTGCACGCTGACGGGCGCGTCCGCGGTGGTTCTCGATCCAAACCCAGTCGCCCTCACTGATGTTGAGCTTGGCCGCGGTGCGAGGGTGAATTTGGACCCATGGATCGGGGGTAAGCTGGCGCAGATAGGGAATCTGGCGATGCTCAGAATGGAAGAAGCTCGTGGTGCGTGCGCCCGTGATCATGATGAGCGGGTATTCCTCATACAGGTCAGGAGTGGTGACCGGGCCGATGCCGGGCTCCTCGATATAGGGCAGCGGATCATAGCCGAACTTCTCGAAGAGCGTGGAATAGAGCTCGATGCGTCCGGTCGGCGTGTTGAAGCCAGGCTGTCCGTCTGGGCGCATGAGGCCTTTCTCGTACTTCTTATAGATGTATTTCTGATACACCGGGCCATTTTCCTTGAGTTCATCCCAGGTGAAGCCTGAAGGAGATACTATCTCGTCGTATATCTCGATCTCGTTGTCCCACGGCCAGACAGGAATCTCGGGCTGCTCGACGGCCTTGCGGTACGCGGGATCGTCGAAACGGCTGCCGAGCAAACGGTTGATCTCGGCGTCTGACTTGGCTTCGCCTTGCGTGGCGCAGCCGCCGGTGATGGCCGACAGAAAGTAGTAGTGGGCGCGAACGCCTTGCTTTTCAGCCCAAGTTTTCACCGGAAGCACGATGTCGGCGTAGGCCTGGATCGTCGGAGTCAGGAAGATGTCGACCGCAGCGACGAACTCCGTCTTCTTCAAGGCCTCATACCAACGCTCAACCTCGCACGACATGCAGGCAATGCCGTTGGAGGTCTGGATCCACAGCCCCTTGAGGCCGCCTGCTTCGGCAACCTCAAGCGCCATATCGGGCATGGATTGGGTAAGGCCGTAGCGATACATCGGGTACTCTGCCCAGCCGATACGCTTTTTCTGCATTTCCTCGGAAAGCAGATCGTAGTAACCCCAAGCACCGGCAGAAGGTTGGTCGACGCCCATGGGGGCGGCGGTGTAGACGACCCCGCCCGGGACGTCGAGGTGGCCGCAGATCGTCCAGATTGCCGCGATTGCCTGTGCACAAGGGGTGCCTTGGCTTTGCATGTCGACGGCAAGTCCCCACACGATGTTGCCCGGCCTGGCATTGGCATACATACGGGCAGCTGCCTGGATCTTCTCTCTCGGAACCCAGGTCATTTCTTCGATCTCATCCCAAGAGCAGGTCTTTGCACGTTCTGCGAGCTCTTCAAAGCCATAAGTCCAGCGTTCGACGAAATCATGGTCGTACAGGCCTTCTTCTATGATGGTGCGTAAGAAGCCGAAGGCAAGCGCCGTATCGGTGCCGGGCCGGAGTTCCAAATGGATGTCGGCCCGTGCAGCAAGCCAGGTGACCCGAGGCTCGACAGAGATGAGCTTGCAGCCGCGCTTCATGACATCGGTCACCCAATGCCCCATGAAGAAGTCAGGATTCGAGATCGTCGGGTTGCAGCCCCAGACTATGGTCGCCTCGGGGCATACCCATTCAGGATCGTCATACCGAAGTGCGCTGAACTGCGACATGTCGGCAATCAGAAAACCGCCATAGGTCATGATCATGAGCGACAAACGCGGAAGGTAGCACGCGGTACCGGAAAGAGCGCCGTACTCGTTCGGGCTGCCGAAGGCATAGATCAAGCGACCGACCTGCCATTGGTTGTCACGCGCGGTACCACGCCAAGCATGGATTTTCTCAGGCCCATAGGTCAATGCAATACGCTTGAACTCTCTCTCAATAGTATCGAGGGCCTCATCCCATGTGACCTGCTCCCATTTGTTCTCCCCGCGCTCCCCGATACGCTTCATGGGGTGCAGGATACGGTCGGGGTGAAACTCCACCTGTTTGAACGCCAGACATCTGGGGCAGAGGCGCCCCTGCATATAGGGGTCTTCGGGATCGCCCTCAAGCTTGATGAACTCGCCGGTGTCCTTGTCGGAATACACCAACACGCCACAACCTTCATGGCAGCCTGGCGCACTCCAGACCGACGAGCGCGTAACGACCATTCCATCTTCTTCATACTGCCAGGGCTTCGATGCCTTCCAATCCTGCATTTCAGGACGCTCGCCGGCACCGAAGTTGAATTGGTTTTCCTCTTTGGAAGTACCAATGTCATCGCGCTCCTTGTTTTCAACTGCGCTTTCTACCATTACAACTCCTCTCATTCTGCAGGCGGTTTAGATGACTGCTCTAAGGGGCCTGCACCTTTGTCCAGGTTTCCCGAGTATTGCAGATGAAAGGAATGAGGCTATCGCGTAAAGAGTATGCAAAACGTGATTCGTTATTTTAGTATGAGATTGTGAGCTGGTATTTTAAAATCCGTCAAATTCCGAATACTTCGGGGGCGGGGTCTAAGGGGTGCTTGCAGCATCTTGCACGGGCATCCCATCCGCGTAGGAGGCATTGGCTCCTAGCTCTTCTTGCCCTCGCGCTCTGCGGTATAGACGCTCATGTCGATCGGATACTCTTCGACGAAATCCATAAGCTTTTGCTGGGAATGGATGTCAAGCTTACGGTAGATGCTGTAGATATGGCTTTTCACCGTATGTGACGATATGGTCAGCTTTCCTTGGATGTAGGACGCATTGCGCCCTTTCGCAAGAAATTCCAGGATGTCGCTTTCGCGGGGGGAAAGCTGGTACATCTTCGCAATGGCCTCACAGCGCGCATCGAACACTGCCTTCTCGCTTACGCCGGGAGGGACGATGCTTGACGAGGACCCGGTTTCCATTTCGGCTGCCTTCTCGTCATGGTGGTGGCTTGCCGGGAAGAAGAACATGATGACGGCCACCAGGATAAATGCCATAGCAAGTAAAACCGCGGTGATGATGCTGGTGTCCACCGCAAACGCCAGCAAGCAGGTGGCAAGCAGCCAGCCGATGAAGAACCCGGCAGCCGTGATGCTCAGGCCGACGGGCGCGTGTGAGAACACCGACACATGTTTCTCGACGCTTTTGCGCGTAAGCAGGGCGTAGTTTGTCGAAACAAATGCCGCCCAGCCAGCGATAACGGCACATGAGCACACCGTCTGGAGCCACTCTGCGGCAAAGGGCATAACAAGGCACGCAGCCACAGTTACGCATAAAAGTATCCTTTGTATGACCGTGATCGAAACGTTCTTTCCAAAGAAATCCGCAATGAAGACCGCGATGCCGCCTATCAGGACAGATCCGAGTCCAAACAAGACCGCTTGCTGGCCATGGCCGAAAAGAAAGACGAAGTTGAGGCCGAAGACAATTCCGTAGACAAAGATTGCCGGTTCAACCTCCTTGGCAAAAGTATAGACCTCGACGCGTGGATTCAAAAGGTGTTTTTCACTGTCCTCGTTGTTCTTTGCACGAGTGCTGACGAAGTTGACCAACCCCCCGCTGAGCAATGCATAGACGATGATGAAGATAGGCTGCATAAACTGCGGTATACAGCTTACCAGCAAGAAAAACACCGCACCACCTGCGAAAGAAAGGGATGTGAACCCGTGGTAGCTGTGGATGCGTATGCTGCCCGCAACGTCGAGCCAGCTTACCGTCAGGTAACCTGCGGCAAGACCGGTCAGGCAACAGCCGATGCAAGCAGCGAAAAACGGGATCTCCACACCGAAAAGCGAGATCAACCAGGCCGTCGGCAGAATGCAAAGCAGGATCGTGCATACGATGAGGAGCGGGCGCGAAAAAGTATGCACATCCATTTTTCGAGCATAGAAATGAAGGATCAAGTAGGCGACGAAAATGCCGAAGAATATGAATGCCTGGGCGAAGTTTCGAGCCCCTTCGGAAAAGCCGGGCGGAAAGACCGTGAACATCCAATAGAAAGAGCAGAGCATCCAACCGAGAAACAGGGCGAAGCCACCTGAGGCCACAAGCTCCATTGCCCCCATACGTTGTTTTGAACCTGTCTTATCTGCTGACATAGAACTCCCCATTTGTATTTGTTCATTGCCAAGAGAAACTGACCACGATCCACGCCACAACGCAAACCCCAACATCTCTTTGTGAGCCTACGGTTGGCAGGCTGCACAATTATACAACAAAGAAGGGTCGCGGGTTTGCGTTTTACCGAAGGCGATTGGTGTCCAACCGAGAAAAGGGGACAGTCCCCTTTTCTCGGTTTCGA
>JAVBQH010000042.1:0-7575 GCA_031549175.1 Raoultibacter sp. | reverse complement strand
GCGAACCGACACTGTTCACGCTCCCGGCGTCCTCGACCTGTGTCGCGAGTTCAAGCCCCGAGCACAGCAGGTTGTTGACCAAGGATTCCCCTACGCGGGTATTCCCTACATATATAAAGGTGCTTGCCATCGGCTTCTCATCCTTGTCTCGACCCACAGGGTACGCTAGTTGCCTTTTACCTTGCGGGCGATCTTGTCTGCGACAGAAAGCGCCTCGCGGCGATCCTTGCCCCAGAATACAACGGCGATCATCCCAGGTCCAACATGGCTGCCGATCACCGGGCCCACCGAGCTTTCCAAAAACAAGACGCCCTCGTCTGCCTTCGAGAGGTATTCCTGAAGCCGCTCGACATCTTTGGGGCAATCCGCATTCGAGATCGCGACGCTTCTGACCATACCGTTTTCGGCGGCGTTTTTCTGGAAGAATTCTGCAAGCTGCTTGAGGCCCTTCTTCCGGCCCCGGGCGACGCCCGAGAGTGTGAGCTTGCCTTCGGCGTCGATGGTGAGCATGGGCTTCACGTCAAGCTTCGCCCCCGCATAAGCGATCGACGAAGGTATACGTCCGCCACGGCGCAACGACTCGAGGTCGTCCACCATAAAGAGCGCGTTGACATAGAACTTCGCCTCTTCTGCCCATTCCTTCAATTCAGCGGCTGACATGCCTTTGTCTACCTGCTTGATCGCCTCATACACCAACAGCCCTTCCGCGATCGCGGCGAGCCGCGTGTCCACAAGGTATATCTCGGCTTGCGGGTGTTTTTCCTTGATCTGGCCTAAGACCAGTTCTGCCACGTCGTAGCTTCCTGAAAGCCCACTTGAGAAGCAGAGGTAGACCGTCGGGATGCCGCTTTCAACGGCCCGCGTAAAAGCGTCCTGAAGCGTCGACATGGCTATCTGGGCCGTGCTTGGCTCGCTGCCGTTCCTCATACCCTCAAAAAACTCATGGGCGGAAACACTTTGATAGAGGTCGTCTTCATGCACGGTATCGTCTATGACATAGGGAAACCTGATCAAATCAACATCAGGGCGATGCACCACCTCATAAGGCAGGTCGCAACAGGAGTCGATTATAAGATTGCACTTCTGGGACATGGGACGTTCTCTTTCTGCGTGCTGTCGTCTGTAATCTATTGAGTGGTAACCAGCGAAGGCATACCTTGCGGGAACTTGTGCTTCATCACATGGTTGCATTCATACGAGATGCCGATTGCAGGCCCTACGTGCAACCCGACGACCGGGCTTACCGGTATCACACGCACGACCTTGCCCAACAAGGGCTCGATGACGTCTTTTGCCCAGTCGATGGCTGGGGTCTTGTCGCCGATGTAGTGCACGACCACGTTTTTCAGCCCGTACTGATCGATGTCGGCCTTGAATGTTGCGATGATCTTATCGAGGGCCTTCTTGCGCGAACGCGTCTTCGCGAAGATATCCGCCTTCCCCTGTTTCACCGTGAGCACCGGGGTCAGCTTGATGAGGTTGCCGAGCAATGCCGTCGCGTTGCCGATGCGCCCTCCTTTTTGAAGGAAGACGAGGCTTTCGATAGTGAAGATGAAACGAGAGGACTCGATGCTTCTCAAGGTGGCTGCCACCGCCTCGTCAAGCGTGGCCCCCTCCTCGATTGCCTTGTTCGCCGCGAACACCGGCCACGCCTGATCGAAGGCGCATCCCGAAGAGTCCACCATCGCGTACTTGAAGTCGGTATCGCGTGACTTGACGGTACGGGCAGCCTGCACGGCACCTTCGTAGGTCCCGGAAAGAGAGGTGGAAAGAAATATCCCGAGCAGCTCGTCCCCGTCTTGGGCGATCTTCTCGAAGATGTTTATGAAGTCTGTCTGGGAGGGTTGGCTTGAGGTGGGGATGTTGTTCGCCATGGTGTAGATGTCGGCATAGAAGTCATCGATGTCGGTCTCGTTGTCGACATATTCCACCCCATCACGGTTAAGGTAGAGCGACACAACCTGGATCTGCGTGTCTGCAAGCATGTCTGCGGGGATCGACGCTACTGAATCGGTAACGATCTTTATCATGGCTTCCTTTCCGGCACCCGGACTATTCGTCTTTTTACTAAACTACTGAATGTCTTTGAGTTCTACAACCAAATTGTTGCGACGTTCAAAAAGACCACATTCCAGCCCGACCGGATAGCTGTGGGGGTTGAGCATGCGTTTCTGGCTTTCATCGAGCGCCTCGAGCTGATGTGCGGCACGTTGCCGTGCGTCCAAAGCCGAGAGATGCTCTTTCCCAAGAACCGACTTCCCCGCACGACTATGGGGATGAAGCAAGGTGTCGAAGCGTTTGCCTGCAAGCACCTTCTGGCGCAGGCTGTCGGCCGGATCGATGATCAGTTCGCGCCCGTCGACGGCCGTGTTGCTGTCAAAGACCATATCCCCCGCTATGCGTCCGTCGTCGTAGTAATAGCGGCGGACGTCGAGGATGCCCGGAACGGTAAGCTTTGCCGCCTGCTCGGATATCTTCACCCGGTCTTCCCAAGGGCAGGACGGGGAGGCGCGGACCGCAGAAAGCTTGTATACCCCGCCGAGGGTCGGCTGGTCATATGCGGTTGCCAACTTCGTTCCCACGCCATAGGAGCTTGCGCATACCCCTTGGTCACGCAATGATTGGATCGTGTATTCGTCAAGATCGTTCGAGAGCACGATGCCGCAGTCGCCCAAGCCCTCCTCGTCAAGGCGCGCACGCGCCATCTTCGAGAGCCAGGCAAGGTCTCCGGAGTCGATACGGATGGCGGCAAGCCGCTCGCCCCGCTCCTTCATCTCCTTCCCCACCGTTATCGCATTCTCGACGCCCTGCCTCACATTGTAGGTATCGACCAGCAGCACACAGTTTCTCGGCATCACGCGCGCATAGGCGCGAAATGACTCCAGCTCGTCGTCAAAGGCCATGACCCAGGAATGCGCATGGGTCCCTGAGACGGGAATGCCGTAGAGCTTGCCCGCCAAGACATTGCTTGTCGTAGCGCAGCCGCCGACCACCGCTGCCCGGCTCGCCCAAAGCCCGCCGCCTGCCCCCTGGGCGCGGCGCAAGCCGAACTCTGCAACGGGGACCTGCGCGGCAAGGCAGACCCGCGCGGCTTTCGTCGCGATAAGGGTCTGGAAGTTCACACAGTTGAGAAGTGCCGTCTCAAGCAGCTGGCAATGCATGATGGGGCCGGTGACCCGCACCAGGGGCTCGTTGGGGAACACGACGGTACCCTCATGGACGGCGTCGATGTCGACCGAGAGCGAAAGGCCGGAGAGGTAGTCGAGGAATGCACCTTGGAACAGCTTCCCGCCGCCCGGCGCATCAAGCGAGGCCAGGTAGTCAAGGTCATCCGGGCTGAAGCTGAAGGTATCGACTATTTCTGCCAGCTGCGCCATGCCGCAGGCTATCGCAAACCCGCCCTCGAAGGGGTTCCTCCTGAAATACATGTGGAAGCAGGCTTCTTCTTCGGTCTTACCGCACTCCCAATATCCTTGGGCCATCGTCAGCTGGTAGAGGTCGGTAAGCAAGGAGAAGTCAAGCCTCATGAAGCGCTCCCCTCGCCCGAACCGCCCGATTTGTGGCTGCGGCGACGGGAGCGCCTTTGCGGGCTGGCGCTCTTCGGGGAAGAAGCGGCCTGTGATTGCTGCTTGGCTTCGGATGGCTTGCCCTCGCCTGTTCTGAGGCCAGAGGACTTCTGCCCTGGACGAGGCCCCGCCTTCTTTGCACCCTGCTTCTTCTGCTGCTGCTGTTTGGCCGAGGAGCCGTTTTCTGGACCTGCCGGCTGTCCCTGCTTCTTATTGTTGTTGCGCGACCCTGACTTCTTTTTGCGCTGCGCGCCCTGGCCCTTGCCTTGCTCGCCGGATGCGGCATCCTCTTGCCCCTGCGCGCCTACCTTGGTGCGCCGCCGTGGGCGGCGGGTATCCTCTTTGGCCTCGTCTGTGCGCTTGCCCTTTCCCTTTCGGCCTTTGCCTTTTGACTCCTCCTCGCTGAAGAGGACGCTTTCCTCCGAGCCGATCCGTCCAAGCGCGTCCAGCCCGGCCAATGATCCGAAGCTGTCTTGGTTGGCATGCCGCTCGAACGCCTCTGAATCGACCTTGCTTGGCCTGACGCCCTTCTTGCCTTCGGTCACGAAGTCGCTTAGGGGAATCTTTACCGTCTTGTCGTCCTCAAGCTTGAGGGTCACTATCTCGCGGGGAACGTTCAGATCGATGACCTTTGCCATGCCCTCGGGGGTCTCGATTTTTGCATTGACCTTGGGCGCCCGGTCCTTGAAGTCCTTGTAGGCGTCGAACTCGTAGCGCAAACAGCACATAAGGCGGCCGCACACGCCTGAAATCTTTTGCGGGTTCAAGGAGAGGTCTTGCTCCTTGGCCATCCTGATGGACACCGGGCAGAACTCGCCGCCCAGGCGCTTGCAGCATAGTTCCTGGCCGCAATGGCCGATACCCCCGACGATGCGCGCCTCGTCGCGTACGCCGATCTGGCGCATGTCGATGCGGACATGGAAGCGGGAGGCAAGCTTTCTGACAAGTTCGCGGAAATCGATCCGCTCCTCCGCCTCGAAATAGAAGACCGCCTTATCTCCATCGAGCAGGAACTCGACCGAAACCGGATGCATGCCCTCGTTCGACTCGGCTGCCATCTCCTTGAAGATCGGCAAGGCTTCCTCGGATTTGGCCTGCATTGCGGCGGCGGCTTCCTCGTCTTCTGCAGTCGCGAGCCTTTTGACGGGCTTCAGCTCGGTCTTGAGCCTCTTGACCTCCGCATCCTCGACCTCTTGGATGTCTTCGGCGGCGTGGCCGAATTCCAGGCCGCGCGCAGTCGTGACCACGACGGCGTCGTCTTTATGTATCTCGAGGTCACCGGGATCAAACCAGAGGACCTTAGGGTTATACTGCAGCTTTATTGGTGCTATCCGAACCATATAAAACCTCTCTTATCTCAAACAACAATGCATCGATGCATGTCTCAGGTGAAACATTATACGCGATTGCCCGATCGGCCTGCGTGCAGGCCTCGAGCGCACGTGCGACCCGGGCCTCGCCCGTCTGCGCCGCCGCCTCGTTGATCGAGGCTACGACGTCGGTGTTGATGACAAGCTCGGGGCAGCGGGCGCAGACCATCATGACATCGCGAAGCCAGGACCGGATGATCGCCGTGGTCTGCCGCAAGGACTCCACGGCCTTTGCGCTCAAAGCCCTTTTGTTCCGCGCCTCGATCTGCCTGATCACCGATTTCGCCAGGAAGTCGGCAGATTCCGCCAACTCGTCCTCTTGGGCGGCACGGACGACGTCGAGGGGAGCCTTCGCACGCACTACCAGGTCTTCCGCATAGGTAAGCACGTCCCAGTCGTCCGCCACCTTGAGCGAGGTGAGCACTTCAAGGACCCGGCTCCTGAACGCCATGCGCTCGTTTGACTTCAAGAACTCTATCGCCTTGGTGATCGACCCGCCGCAGGCCTGTATAGCGATCTGGGCCAGGCCGAGCGTCGCGCCCGTGTTCTGCGACAGGATGCCGGCAGCCTCGCTCGCCGGTATGTGGCGGAAGGGCACGACCTGGCATCGGGACACGATGGTGGGCAAGACGCTCTCGCGCGTCCTCCCCAAAAGGACCATGACCACATCGTCGGGCGGCTCTTCCAGTGTCTTCAGAAAGGCGTTCGCAGCCTGGGTTCCCAGAAGGTCGACGCGGTCGAGGATATAGACCTTCTTCGACGCCTGTATCGGCGTAAGCGCCGTCTCGGCCACGATCTCACGTATCTGCTCGACAAGGTAGCCGTTTACCCCTTCAGGCGAGAAGTAGCGCACGTCGGGGTGCTTGCGCCGTACAATGCGGCGGCAGGCGTCACAGTTCTGGCAGCCAGCTCCTTCGCAGATTATGGCTTGGGCAAAGGCGTAGGCGGCCGCGGTCTTGTTCGAGCCTGCAGGGCCTGTGAACAGGTAGGCGTGGCTTACCTTATCGCCCGCGATGCTCGCACGAAGGAACTCCCGAACCTGAGCCTGCCCGAAAATGCCATCAAAGACGTCGGTCGCCAAATCTCACACCCCGTCGGCTACGGCCTGGTGCTTGTTGCCGTAGTACTTGATATCGATCTTCTCGAAAAAGCCGTCCCGGGTATGGGATGGGTCTTCCATCCACGGAAACAGGTCGGCAAGCTCCTTGAAGACCGCCCGCGAGGTCTGTGACTTCAGTGCTGCAGACTCGACGATGCGGACGCGCCCTGGCTCCCGGGCGGCAATTTCAGCGAACCCCTGCTCGACGCGCATATGGAAATCCTCACCGGCACGCTCCAGCCGGTCCGCTTCGCCATGCTGGGTTGCACGGTTCAGGCTGTTGCGCGTGTCCCTGCAGGTGAGCAGGATGGTTCTTTGGGGACGGACACCTTGGCAGGCGAACTCGTTGGCACTGCGCACGAAGTCTTCGGAAAGCCCGCGCCCGTAGACCTGGTAGGCAAGGGTCGAATCGTAGAACCGGTCGCACAGCACCACGGCCCCCCTGGCCAAAGCGGGGCGGATGACCTCCGCAACGATCTGGGAGCGGGCGGCCTCGTAGATGAACAGTTCGGTCGGGTCGGCCATTTCCTCGTTTCCGGCATCGAGCACAAGCGCACGGAGAACCTCCCCGATCGACGTGCCGCCGGGTTCGCGGATGCAAAGCACCTCGTATCCCTTTTCTTCCAGGGCCTCGGCCAAGAAGCGGATATGGGTGGTCTTTCCTGCCCCTTCACCGCCTTCGAAGGTGATGAAGATACCTTCTGCCGTGGTATGTGCCTGCTGGTTTCCCATTGCGCCTGTTGTCTCCTGGATGCCGTTCTAGATTTTCTCGTACAGGTCGTCGCCGTCGGTGTCAATCCCCACGAATACAGGGAAACCGACCACTTCGATCCTGCGGAGCGCTTCCGTACCCAGATCATCATACGCCAGCGTAACCGAACTTTCTATGCACTTCGCAAGAAACGCAGCTGCGCCTCCGACGGCGATGAAGTAGACCCCACCCGTCTCGCGGCAGGCATGGCGGACCTCTTCCGAGCGCCGCCCCTTCCCGATCGTCGCGACGATGCCGGCACGGTAGAGCTCGGGGGCGGCAAAGTCCATGCGCGAGGCCGTTGTCGGGCCGATCGCACCGAAAGGCCTGCCCGCAGCAGGAGGAGTAGGTCCTGCGTACAGGATCGTCTGGCCTTCCAACCCATAGGGGAGCCTGCCTGACGCATGCAGCTCTTCAAGCAGACGCTGATGCCCCGCATCACGCAAGGCGTAGAGCGTGCCGGTCAAGGTGCATTCCTCGCCGGCTTTGAGGCCGGCAAGCGTGCCGAGGTCCAAGGGAAGCTGCAGATGCTTAGAGTTCAATGCTCGACCTCCGCATCGCCGAACAACCCAGGTTGATGGCAAGGGGCAACGCCGCAATATGGCAGGGGGCGGTTTGGACCTTCACGCCAAGCGCCGTGGTCGCGCCCCCGAGGCCGCCCGGGCCTGGCCCCGTGGCGTTCACGGCCAGAAGAAGCTCCCTTTCAAACTGCGCGGTTTCGAGGTCGGGCGAAAAAACGTCCACCGGACGCCTGAGGGCCCCTTTGGCAAGCCCGGCCCCCTTGTCGAA
>JAVBQH010000151.1:0-13776 GCA_031549175.1 Raoultibacter sp. | reverse complement strand
CTTATTCTCCGGTGGGCCTGGTCTCAAAAACCTTCTTTCTTGGGGGTGGGGGGGGGGCCACAAAAGGGACAGACCCTTTTGTCCCATCCGTAGTTGACAGGAAGTGGGGCAAAAGGGGGTGGGACAAAAGGGACTTTCCCTTTTGTCCCACCCCCTGTCTCGATATCATGTTGCGGCAGAGGCACCGTTGAAGGAGCGGGTGCCCTGCAGCTCCTCGAAGAGGAACCGCATTTCAAGGTAGGGCTTCTTCGTTTGCCAATCGATGCATTCTCCTACCAAGAACTCCAGGTAGTGGTGCACGGGGACGTCCTTTTGCCAATGGCTCAGCAAATTCACGCAGCTCATGCAATAGGTGACGATTGCCTGCGCTTGCACTTCAACAGCCTGTTCACCGCGCCGCTCGGCCTGCTTCAATGCAGCCTCGTGCCTTCCCATGGCATTGAGGAGGGCGCCGCAGCATATCGAACGCTTTCGGTTGCTTTTCATCTCGACAAGCAACGACGGGTCGAAGAGCTCGCGCGCCGCGTCGGCGAACTGGCCGTAATCCCTATCGGGGCACGAGTCATGGATGCTCAAGCAAGGCCGAGAAAAGGGGACTGTCCCCTTTTCTCGGCTGTCGCATGCGAGGATGCCTCGGATCTGCTCCTCGTCAAGTCTGATGCCGGCGTCAGCCAGGGCGCGGGGCAATACGACAACCTCGATACCGTCTTCTTCGTCAAGCAGGCTGCGGAACTCCTTGACGCAGTTCGGGCATGCGGCCACGATGCGCTTTATGCCGCCTGCCAGCAGACGCTCTTTCAGGTCGGCCTGAAATGCCGGCTTGACCTCTTCGGCGTTCTCCTCGAACTTGAGGATCTTGCCGCAACAGACAAGCGATATCCCATCTGCGATGCCCTCATCGACAAGCCTCTGGTAAAGGGGGGTGAGAATCTCCTGCGCATAGTTGGTGAATGAACAACCAGGAAAAAAGAGAGAGGTGCAGCGTTTTGCTGCACCGTCTCCCTGAATACTATGACTGTCAAAGGAGGCTCCATCGAGGGTAATGACACTGTCCGCCAAAGCATCAACGAATTCATGTCTGTTCACGTGATGGCCTTCCTTTCCACATCGTCTTGGCGCCCCTATGCCAAGGATGTTCGTCGGCAAGCTGCTCGTGAGGGGCAGCCTAGTACATGTTCTCCTTGCCCTTCCAGGCGGTCAGGAACGCGTCGTCGTGGTGAGGCAGACGGCTGTAGAACCTCTTCTCGCCCGGCATCAGGCGACGCTCGTCCGAATACACCATGAGGAAACGTAGCACAAGCCCGGTGACCAGCGTAAGGACAGAAGCGACCGTTGAGGCCGCGTAGCCCATCGACATGTACAGCAGAACCGGGACGATAACGCCCAAGAATACGCAGACGCCCCAGAAGAGAACCGCGTATGAGCCGTTGATCCAACGCTTCGATATCTCGCGGGCAAGCTCGTTGCCGGCACCACGAAGCGACAGCACGTACAAGACGATGATGATGCCGCCGATCCCAACACCCGTCACTGCAATAATGCGCAAGACCTCGTAAAGCGAGACTTCCATGAAAAGGATCTCAAGCGTAAGCGGAGGCGGCCACGCGCCCATGCACAGCATGCAGACGCCGGCGCCCATGCCGATTCCCGAAATGAGGAAATGGATCGGCAGCACGGGGGATGCCCAAAAAGCATGCGCCTTGCAGGTGGCCAGCAAAAGTCCCGAGTAGATCATGACGCAGAACCCGCAGATGCCGGCGAGAAGCAGGCAGATGCCGCGGAGCGGGATCAAGAAGCTGAGCCATTCCCAACCAAGATAAAGCGGGAAGAATGACAGGAAGAAGACGAAGGCGAAGACCATTGCCAAAGACAGCAGGATCGCGCCCCATTTAATAACGGCCGTCGCCGATGCGAACACGCGCAGGAACTGGGTCGGCTGACCGAGTTCGAATACGAGGAAGAAGCAGGCGACCGCCATGGCAACAACCGCAACAAACGCAGCCAGGGCGAATGCAGGGCCGGTGCCGCCATAGAACAGATCGAGCACCATGGCCACGAACAATGTGCCGCCGCCGAGGCCACCCAAGAACAGGTCGAGGGTGATAGGCCAAGTCCAGTAACGTTTCATCGTTGACCTCCTAATGCGGGAATGTAGTAGATTTGCGGATCGGTCCCATAATCTTCCATCAAGCGGAATGTATCGACGGAGCCGATGATCTTCGAGACCTCGCTCTCGGGATCGTCGAGATCGCCGAAGATGCGGGCATTCTGGTGGCAGGTGTCAACGCAATAAGGCTTGGCCTCAGGGTTTTCCTGTCGGCGCTCACGGCAGAAGGTGCACTTGCGTGCGAACTCCTCCATGCGCGGAACCATATGGGAGGCATCGCGTGCGCCATATGGGCAGGTTTGGATGCAGACCTTGCAGCCCATGCAGGTCGCATGGTCGATCCAGACCGTTCCGTCATCATCTTTGCGGCTCGCCTTGGTGGGGCAGCAAAGAACACAGGGCGCCTTCTCGCAATGCATGCAGATAAGCGGGGTCCAGTTTTGATGGACGTTCGGGAACTCACCTTGCACGCCCTCGGTGACGACGGGGTTGTAGATGATGTCCATCGGAAGCTCGTTCCAGGTTCGGCAAGCAACCGTGCATGATTGGCAACCGATGCAACGGCGCTGATCCATGATCATAACGTATCGCGTCATGGTTATTCCTCTCCTTTCGCGGCTTCAGGTGCCTCGGCGGACACGATCTCTTGGCGGGTTTCCATATCGTAGCGTTTGCCCGTAGCCATATCGACCAAGTTGTTCTCGGTCGGGTCGAAGGCATAGCCCGAATACAGGTCGTACCAGACCTGGCTTGCGGGGTCGATGAGCCAGCCGCTTGCCGGGTCGTACTCGAACCCGGTGGATTCTTGGACGGCCTTGCGCTTCGACTTGTCCCAGACGAGTCCTTCCGGAACCTCGAAGGCCGGCTTCGGGTCATAGGGAATGGGCTCGTAGGCGAGCTTCTGGTCGCTGGGCATGACGGTGACACCCGGCTCTGAAGAAGAACCCGGGATCGAGAATTGGAAGTCGACCGGCTCGTCCTTTTCCAGATAGCCTACCTTGTAGACCTTGCAGAGCAGGCCGCGGTTGGCCCAGCTGCCGCCGATCGGATCGCAGTGCTCGACGTCGACCGAGGTCAACACATTGACATTGGACTCGAGGCAGCCGAAGGGAACGTCTTTGTTCTCAGATCCCTTCTCAGGGAACCACCAGCCGCGTGCGCAGTAGATGACACGCGGGTCGACCGCGGGCTCGACGTTGGCGCGCTGCTTGATGCGGCCACGACGGGTCTCGATCCAGCACCAGTCACCCTCTTCGATGCCGAGCTTTGCGGCAAGCTTGGGGTTGATGGTGAAGTAGGGATCATGATAGAGGTAGCGGATGCCCTCGATCTGGAAGTGCTCGGAGTGATGGAATGGCATGAAGCCGCCGCCGGTGGTCAGGACGATCGGATACTCCTCTGCCAATTCAGGGTGGTCGATCTCGTTTTCGGCGCAGCCGACATAGGTGGGCAGCGACGGGTAGCCGAGCTCTTCGAGGATCGAAGACTTGAGCTCGACCTTGCGGGACGGGGTCCAGAATCCGTTGTTGCCGTACTTGTAGTAGTGCAGCGGCGGATAGTAGAAGCGGTACTTCTCGACGAACTCGTCGTAGTCGTTGATGGGGTAGTTCAGAGGCGAGATGATGTAGTAATACACCTCTTCCTCGTTGTCCCATGGCCATTGGTCGGCCGGCTGGCCGGTGGCAAGTGCCAGGTCGTGCCAGAAGGTGTAGTCGGTGTGGCGGTCATACATCGGCTGCATCGCGCGCTGCGAGCAGACGATCGAGTCGGTCACGCCATAGTTGGTGTGGATGGTCGGCCGCTCAAGGGCGCCGGCGATCGGCATGACGTAGTCGGAGTAGAGCGCCGCCGGGGTCATCCAGTAGTCACAGGTGACGAGGAACTCGACCTTCTTCAGCGCCTCGAGTGTCATTTTCGAGTCGCCGTAGGAGTTGACCGGGTTCGTAGCGGACACGATCAAGGCGCGTACCTGGTAAGGGTCGCCGGTGAGGATCGCCTTGAAGACTGACGGGCCGTGCGCCTCGCACATCCATTCGGCCGTAGGAGCCTTGCCCCAGGTTTCCTTAGCGACGTCGGCGATACGCTGATAGCCAGGCCAGGAAGTAAGCTTGAACTTGTCGGAGCCGATCTGCTTGGCTTTCTGCTCTTCGGGCAGCCAATCATTCGCCTCGACCTCTTCGTCGGTGAAGTACCCGAAGCTCGGACCCGGGATCAAGTCGCCGCCGGGACGCTCAAGGTTGCCTACGATGGCGCGCAGGATCATGCGGGCATGCATGCCGGCGCCGGCCGTGGGCCCAAGCTGGTCGGCCGTGCAGCCCCATTGGATGTTTGACGGCGTGTTCTTGGCGTACATGCGCGCCGCTTCACGGATCTGCTCGGGATCGAGCCAGGTGATCGGGGCCGCCCATTCGGGGGAATACTGTCCGATGTGCTCGACGAGCTCATCCCAGCCTTCGCACCAGTTGCTTACGAACTCTTGGTCATAAAGACCTTCATAGATAACGGTGTGGACCATGGCCAGCGAAAGCGCCGTGTCGGAGCCAGGACGCAAGGGCAGCCAGAGGTCTGCCTTTCCTGCGGTCTCTGAGAAACGGGGGTCGACCACGATGATCTTCAGGTTTTGCGCCTGGAGGTCGGAATAGCCCCTCATGCCCGGCATATTCGAAGCGCCGGGGTTGACGCCCCACATGATGATACAGCGGCTATCGCCAAGGTCGGTCTCGAACGGGCTCCAGCCGCAGACGGCGGTCTCCACCATGAAGGTGGGTATCCAGCACAGAAGGGCGTTATGGAAGCTGTTCGGCGAACCGTACATGTTCATGAAGCGGCGGCGCGCCCAGTCGTCGGTACGCGTGGTGCCGCCTGCAGTTGCAACGGCCTCGGCTCCGCTTTCCTTCTTGATTTGGTTCAGCTTTTCGGCAATTTCTGAGATTGCCTGATCCCAAGGGATTTGCTCCCATTGGTTGTCCCCACGTTCGCCCACGCGCTTCAGCGCATGGTTGATACGCGCCGGATGGTCCAGATGCTGCAGCGCGATGTTACCGCGACAGCACAGGCCTCCCTGGTTAGTGGGATGAGTGGGATCGCCTTCGATCTTGATGACTTTGCCATCTTTGACATACGCTAGCACTCCGCAGTTTTGGTGACAGAAATAACAGCAGGATTTCCTCACCTCGACATCGGGAGCGGTGATATCGATCTCTGTCATCTACCTACCCTCTTCTCGTCTCGTCTTACCGCCTAAACGGCATGTTTACCATGCGACACGGTATACATGCCGCAGAACCCACATACTCTTTGCGTGCGGATTTTACTCATGTCAGTGTATTGGATTATGTCTTTTATGTACATCACACCATGGGATTTATTTTGGTAAACGGCATAAGCCTATCGGTACCAAACCAGGCAAGGGGCGAAGGCGGCGGCTGCGGGGCGCCCTGTAGGCTCTTTCAGTCATCAAGGTGCAACAAAGTAGTAGTATCATGGATGCTGTACACGAGGAGGACTTATGGGCGACACTCAGCACAGCTTCGTTTTTTTGGGAACCGGCGCCGGATGCGGCGTCCCCGCCTTTTTCTGCGACTGCCCGGCCTGCCAGGAAGCACGGCGCGAGCCTCGTGCCCGCCGCGGGTGCTGTGGAGTCATGGTTGAAGGCGGCAAGCGCCTGCTCATCGACACGCCTCCCGACTTACGCCACCAGCTGATCCGCGAAGAGGTGTCGACCATCGACAAGCTCGTATACACCCATGCGCACTACGACCACTTAAGCGGCCTGGGCGAGCTTGAGTACCTGGTCCGCCTCTTCCAGAAAAAACCCCTCCCCACGTCTGCAAGCGCCGCAGCCTGGGAGGGCATCGCCAGCGAGTTCGGGTATATGATGGAATGCCTCGACCGGGAGACCCTCGAGCCCTTCGCCTCGTTCGAGTATGACGGAGTCCGCTACAGCGCCTTGCCGGTGACGCATGCGCCCGGCACGCTCGGGTACTTGATCGAAACACCGGATACCCGTCTCTTCTATGCCTCGGACACCGGCCGCCTGCCTGCAGAAACCGCCGAACGCGTGCGGGGCGTCGACTACCTGGTCCTGGATTCCACCTTCTGGATGAACAACTGGTCTCCCGACGTCCATCACAGCGTGCAGGAGACCATCGAGGAAGGGTTCGAGCTGGAGGCGCAAAACATCCTCCTCACACATCTTGCCATGCACTATGACACGCCGGTGACCTTGGCCGAGCTCGAAGCCTATCTCGAGCAGTACGGCGGACGCGTCCGCCCCGCCGCCGACGGCATGCGCCTCGCCTTATAAGCATGCATAGGGATTAGGCATTTTGCGGCAAATGAGAAAAAGTGACCGTCCCTTTCTCTCATTTTTGCATTCGATGGCAAGCGGTCAAAGTCTTCGGAACCTAAGCGGTGGCCCCTCCACAGCTTGACCCGGCGCCGGCACAACAGGCGTAGCAATGGTCGCCGAACCGTATCTCCCTTTTCAGCGGAAGCGAAGGATCCCCTGCGTAGTCGAAGATGCTCGTGGCGCCGGTGCAAGCCAGGTCGGCGGCCTGGTTGAAGTCGCAGTCGTACAGGCGGCCGTCCCAGCCTACGGAGAGCTGGTTTCGGCACATCATCGAGGGAAGCGTCCCGGGGTTGAAGGCGTTGACGAGCTTGCCCATATATCCTTCCAGGTTGCCGCTTCGCTCAAGGAATTCCCCAAAACGTCCGAGCGGGTTGTTGGTGATCGCAAAGAGGTGGTCGAAGGACACGCCGAAATCGCTGCCCAGCTTCTGCTTGTATTCCCGCTCGAGGGAGGCCTGGTCGGGTGGCAAGAAGGCCCCGCCTGGGTTGTAGACCAGGTCGATCTCGAGGCCGCCGCCCTTGCCGTACCCCCGTGCGTTCAACTGTTGCAGCTGGGCGATCACTTGGTCAAACGTATTGCTTCCCCGCTGCTTCTCCATCGCTTTTTGCGTATAGTGCGGCAGCGATGCGACCAGGGTGACGCCGTACTCGGCGTAGCAGTCTGCCATCTGCCGGTATTCCGGCAGGTCGAGTATCACGAGGTTTGACCGGACCATGAGGTCGGCACCCAGCGCATGCGCCTGCTCGAGGAGCCATGCGAGGTGCGGGTTCATCTCGGGTGCGCCGCCTGTGATATCAAGGGTCTTGAAACCGCGCCCTGCGAAGACGGAAAGGCAGGCCTCCATGGTCTCCCTCGTCATGAGCTCGGTCCGGTCGGGCCCGGCATCGATGTGGCAATGCTTGCACCTGAGGTTGCACCGTCGGCCGACATTCACCTGCATGATCTCAAGCCCGTCTTCGGTGAAGCGGTTTTCCTCATCCACCCTTCCTGCAAACGAGGGAGTTTCCGCTGAGGCACGTGTGCCCGCCATCACATCTCCAGTTGCTTGACGATGCTTTTCATCTGGACGCCGTGGACGAGCGAGGCTCCGCCACGGATTGCATTCGAGACGTGGAAGGCTTCGGTCATCTGCTCTTCGGTAACACCCTTCTCCAAGCAGGATTGGGTATAGGAATCGATGCAGTAAGGGCATTGCACGGTTGCGGCGACTGCGAGCGCTATCAAGGCTTTCTCGCGCGCTGTCAGGGCGCCTTCCTCGAACACCTTGCCATAGTAGGCCATATAGAGGTCCCAGAGCTCGCCGGCCTCCTCGCCCATCGTCCCGAATTTACCTAAGTCGGCGGGATGATAATAGGTTTCCATGTGTTATCCCCTTTCACGGGTAGTAGAGCTAATCCTATAATTGATTATAAACAATAAAGAAGGCCTTGCCCAGGTCCAAACGATGGGCGGAATGCGCCTCGACCGGAAAGCGTGCAAAAGGGTCTGTCCCCTTTGCCCGGCAACGGGTGTATGACCTTCCGGCGGACGCTGCCGTATGGCCGTGTTAATTTGCTATGCTATAGCCGCATAGGCTATCACGTCGACATTAAGGAAGCGAGTGGTTTATATGGCTGACACAGATTATCGGGACAAGGCGCTCAGGCTCGTTGCGGAAATGACCTTGGAGGAAAAGGCCTCCCTTTGCTCTGGGCAGAGCTTTTGGAACCTGCAAGCAATCGAGCGCCTCGGCTTGAAGCCCATCATGGTTACTGATGGACCCCACGGCCTGCGCAAACAGGCAGGTGCCACCGACCAGCTCGGCCTCAACGAAAGCATCCCCTCAACCTGCTTTCCTCTCGCCTGTGCATCCGCCTGCAGCTTCGACGTCGACCTGCTTCACGAGGTCGGGGTCGCCATCGCTGAAGAATGCAGGCAGGAGCAGGTATCGGTCGTCCTGGGGCCGGGGGTCAACATCAAAAGAAACCCCCTTTGCGGCAGGAACTTCGAGTACTTCAGCGAAGACCCCCTGCTTGCAGGTGAGATGGGTCGGGCATTGGTGCAGGGTGTCCAAAGCCTTGACATCGGGACCTCGGTAAAGCACTATGCGGCCAACAACCAGGAGACGCGCAGGACCGTCATCGACTCCGTCGTCGACATACGGGCCTTGCGCGAGATATACCTGGCTCCCTATGAGCGGATTGTCAAAGCCGCGCAGCCATGGACTCTCATGTGCTCGTACAATAAGGTCAACGGCACGTTCGCCAGCGACAACCGCTGGCTCCTTACCGATGTCCCTCGGGGTGAATGGGGCTTTGAGGGGTCGATCATGAGCGACTGGGGTGCCACCGACGACCGCGTCATAGGGGTGCATGCGGGGCTCGATCTAGAGATGCCCTCTTCAAACGGCATGAACGACAGGCTCGTACTCGAAGCGGTCGGGGCCGGCACCTTGGCAGAGGAAGACCTCGACCAACTTGCAACCCGCATCGCCACCTTGATTCTCCGATCAATGGATGCGCTGGTTGAAGGCTACACCTACGATGCACAGGCGCATCATGCGCTCGCGCGAAAAGCGGCAGAGCAATCGAGCGTCCTTCTTAAAAACGAGGATCGACTGCTCCCGCTTTCACCGGATCAGGATATCGCCGTTATCGGGGCGTTTGCGAAACAACCCCGCTATCAAGGCGCAGGGAGCTCGAAGATAAACCCGACCCGGATAGAAAGCGCTGTCGAGGCCCTCGAATCACTCGGGCTTGGCTTTGGCTATGCGGACGGATACCATCGCGAGAAAGGTGCCGATCCCGACGAAACGCTGATTGCAGAAGCCTGTGCGCTTGCAGCCGGCAAGGATGCCGTGGTCATATTTGCCGGACTTCCGGAAGAATATGAAAGCGAGGGCTTCGACCGCCTGAATATGGATATGCCCGCGTCACACGTGCAGCTGATCGAGCGCGTCGCCGCCGTCAATCCGAATGTCGTCGTCGTCTTGCAGCTGGGAGCCCCCGTGGAGCTTCCCTGGCGCGACAAGGTTAAGTCCATTCTCGTATCCTACCTTGGTGGACAGGCCGTGGGCGGTGCCGAGGCAAACCTGCTTCTCGGACATGCCGTGCCTTGCGCAAAACTTGCCGAGACCTGGCCGCTTTTCTATGAGGACACCCCGAGCAGCCTATACTTTCCCGGTGGCTCGAAAAGCGTCGAGTACCGCGAAAGCGTCTTCGTCGGATACCGCTACTTCGACAGCGCAAGTAGGCAGGTCGCTTACCCCTTCGGACACGGGCTTTCATACACTGAGTTCAGCTATTCCGACCTCCATGCAGACAAGGATCGCTTCGAAAGAGGCGGGCGGCTGGCTGTGGGCTGCACGGTGGAGAACACCGGCACCCTTGCCGGATCCGAGGTCGTACAGCTCTACGTCGGCCTTCCCGATTCATCGGTCTACCGCCCCCGAAAAGAGCTGCGGGCCTTCGCGAAGGTCGAATTGCAGCCAGGCGAGAGCAAGCAGGTCACGCTCGAGCTCGACGACCGCAGCTTCGCCTACTACCATGAGGCGGAAGGTACCTGGGCAATCGAAGAAGGCTGCTACGAGGTCATGTTGGGGGCATCGAGTGCCGATATTCGCCTGAAGATGCAGGTCCAAGTCGATGGCGATGGAAAGGAGCAGACCCTCGCGGGCCTTTTCGAGAAGCTGCCCCATTACTTCACGCTGCCAGATGGGCCGCTCGAAATACCAGACAAAGAGTTCGAGGCCCTCTACGGCAGGCCGCTCCCCCCTTCCGAGCGCGTGCCCGGCACACCCTTCGACATCAACTCGACCCTCAACGACATAAAAGACACCAAGGCCGGCAAGCTTATCGCAGGTCAGCTGAAAAGGCAGACGCAGGCCATGCTCGGTGATGGCATGAGCGACGACGTAGCGGCCTTCATCGACGCCAGCATCAACGATATGCCGCTGAGAAGCATGCTGATGCTCGGCGGCGAAGGCATAACCCGCCAGATGGTCGATGGTATGGTCGACCTTGCCAACGGGAAGACCCTGCGCGGCTATTTTAATATCTGGCGCGGCCGCCCCAAGAAGTAGAAGGTGCCGACCGCACGGGGACGCCGACAGCCTGCCGGTCCAAAGGCCTAATGGCCGAACCGGTCAAGCATGCTTGCCAGCATGTCCGTTGACAGGGGATGCGAGTAGTGGAAGCCCTGTATCTTGCTTACGCCGTTGTCTTCCATGATCTTTCTCTGGGTTTCGGTTTCAACGCCTTCGGCAACAGTAACCAACCCGGCAGCGTGGGCGATCTGGACCATCGCATGGATGGTCGCCTGCAAGAAGGCGTCGGTTTCGATTCCCTGGGCGAAGGAGCGGTCGATCTTCAGGCAATCGACCGGCAAGATGTTGAGGTTTGAGAAGGTGGCATACCCGCTGCCGAAATCGTCGAGCGAAAGCGATATGCCGGCATCCTTGATCCTGCGGAGCACCGCCATCGTCTTTTCATCGAAGCTGACCTCCGCCGTCTCGGTGATTTCAAGGCTCAGCTTCTCAGGGGGATAGCCATGCTTTTCCAGGAGGCACAAAACCTTTGGCAGGAGCTCGCGATCGCGCAGCTGGATAGGCGAGAGGTTGACGTCCAGCACAAACCCGGGAACGCAGTCGAGCCCCCACAGCTTGATTTGACGCAGGGACTCATCCATAACCCAGTCGCTCAAGATATCGATGAGCCCCAGCTGTTCGGCCTCCTCGATAAAGATGTCGGGCGGTACAAGTCCGAACTCCGGGCTTTCCCAACGACACAGCGCCTCGAGCCCGACCCAGTTGCCCGTTTCGGTTTCCACGATGGGCTGGTAGTTAAGGAAAAAGCCCTGCATGCCGTTGAGCACGCACGACTTCAGCATGATCTCGAATTGGATGTGTTCCTCGTAGTCCTTGTTCATGGTCTCGTCAAACAGGACCAGCCTTCCCTCTTTTCGCGCGAAGGAAAGAACCCTCTCGATAACGTTGCGCAGTTCAGAAAGTGTTTCTGGCGATTGTGGAGGCTTGATCGCCCCCACATGGATGCCGGTATACATTGCCTGGTGGACGCCGTCCATATCGACCGACCAGGCATCCTCGAAGCGTGCCTGGATCTGTTGCGCCAGGCTGAGCGCCTGTCCCTCCAGGCACCTGTCCACGAGGACGACGAACCCATCGCCTTCGATACGGTAAAGGGTGATCCTCTCATCGGGGAGGCCTTTGACCCATTCGACGATGCCGCGCAACAGGTTGTCTCCGGCATCCCTGCCGTAGACGTCGTTGATCTTTCGGAGCCCTTGGATGTCGAAGCAGATCATAAATGATTCTTTGCAGTTCTCCGCCAAATCCTCGAAGAGCTTGACGCTATTCGGAACACGCAGCCTTTGGTCGTTGTAGGCGAGATAGGCGACGCGCTCTTCCTGCCGTTTGCGGTCGCTGATGTCGATGAAGCTGTTCATGACCACCAGCCGGCCGTCGAGCCATCTGATGGCCCTTGAATTGATCCGTAGCCATTTCTGACTTGTCTCAAGGTAGTTTTCCCACGTGACCGGCTCGGCGGGCTCTCCGTTCTCGTCAACCAGCATTTCCCGTAGGCAGAAGGGACAAAAATCGTCGAAGCCGAGGAGGTTGAAGCAGGTCATTTTCGAGAAAGCCTCGTCATCAATGGGAAACATGCTCCGATAGGCATCGTTGCACATGACGATATGCCCGGTATCGTAGTCGATCAGGTAGGCGCCGATGTCGGTAAAGTCGATGAAGCTCTTGAATGCGAAAAGCGAGTTGTCGAGCTGCTCGGCAAGTTCGGACAGCTCGGTATTGCGCTTGTCAAGCAGGTAATTCGCCTGGACCATGTCTATCAAAGCCTTGGAGATGGTGACCAGGAAAGACAGCGTGTTCTCGAACTCCTCCTTGCTGATCTTGGGAAGCAGGTGGATGTTTTCATGGGCTTCCGCCTTGGAGAGCCCTGCCTTCTCCGAGGTCTCAGCGATCAGCGCCTCGTCGATGTCTTCGGTGCGTATTTGGCCGATAAGCCAGCTTCCCAGGAATTGGTCGCCCAAAAAGATAGGGACAGAGGCCGTCATGAGGCCGGAATTCGGGCAGGTAAGCACCGCAGGGCTGTGGGTCTTGACGTTTTCTGCAATGAGGCTCCCGTTGGCGTGGATACACATGGTCACGCCCGTTTCGCTTGCCTGCATCAGAGCACAGAATGCATGGAGGTTGGTGGGTTTGGTAAGGGGGACTCCCTCCGGGGTCAACAGGACCGTGGTGATCCCCGCTATCCGGCCAAGGCTGTCCTGGATAGACTGAAGGTATGCGAGCTCGATGATATCGGCAACGTTCTCAACCTTCTTATCCATGACTTCACCCCGAATCGCTATCGCCTAGACTTCACACCTAGTGAACTACCAGGATTATGTTATCCACCCACATAACTTTAATACCCTGATTGCCTCTCGTCAATCGAGCATCCCTCTATGCGCTTTTCGTTAAGCCTACCCGCTTGTTACCTGTTACTATAGCAAAATAAAGCAGCTATGGGCCGACTTTTTCCTTTTGTCTTGAAAACGCTTGTATTTTATTAGATATAGTCTTATACTAGTCATGGTCTGAAACACGGCGGGCTCCTGACACCTTCCTCGCAAGGACAGCGGCCCGCCTCTCCTTCTTTTCTTCCCTATGTCATATTCGCCCTTGTCGGATTGAGCCCTTGAGCATACGAAGATGGTGCATCAGATATCTTCAGCAGTAAGCTTCGTATCCAGGACCTATGCCAATAATGAAAGGAGCCCAACTGAAAGCCAGGCTCCTCCTTTTCAGTATGTCCCATGCCTAAAAAGGGCTTAGGCCTCAAACACCCTCATTCAGTTTCCTGCCGCCCGTGAGGCCTGGTATTCCTCTACCATCTTCTTCGTGACGTCGTGCGGGGCTTCCTCGTAGCCTTCGATCTCGATGGCATATGAGCCGCTGCCGCGGGAGATCGAACGAAGGTCTTTCGTGTACGTGACCACTTCGGCGTACGGGACGCGAACCTTGATGACGGTATCGCCCGCGTCGTTGGAGTCCGTGCCGACGATGCGGCCGCGCCGGGTCGATATGTCGCCCATCACGGCGCCTGCATATTCCTCGCCTACGGTGATCTCCATATTCGCCATAGGCTCCAACAGCACCGGATCGGCCTTTTCGCACGCCGCCCTAAAGCCGATACGGGCGGCCGTCTTGAAGGCCATCTCGTTCGAGTCGACCGCATGGTACGAGCCGTCGTATACGGCGCACTTGAGGTCGACCATCGGATAGCCGGCCAAGAAGCCTTCTTTCATGGCGTCTTGAACGCCC
>JAVBQH010000069.1:0-5006 GCA_031549175.1 Raoultibacter sp. | reverse complement strand
GTTGTTGGTGCTTGATCACTTGTATTGTCACGCGTTGAAGAGCGCGCATTGCCAATAATACAGCAAATACAAACCGCCGACGGGACGAACGGCAAAACCGTGCAAAGGGGTCAGACCCTTTGCACGGTAAGGTCAGGGCCTACCCGAGAAAAGGGGACTGTCCCCTTTTCTCGGTTGCTATTTCTTGATGAACATCGAACGGAGCCTGTTCCCCACCTCTTCGATCTGGGATTCGGCATGGGATTTGCGCTGCGAGAGCAGCCAAGGCGACCCGGCGTTGCAGTCCTCCATGAACTCGCGCGCGAAGCTGCCGTCCTGCACGCGGGCACGGAGCTCCCTCATGGCCTTCCGCGACTCGTCGCCGATGACCCGGGGGCCGGCATAATAGTCGCCGTACTCAGCGGTGTTCGAGATGGACGAGCGCATCGTGTGCATGCCCCCTTCGAACATGAGGTCGACGATGAGCTTCAGCTCGTGGTAGCACTCGAAGTACGCCATCTCGGGCGGATAGCCTGCATCGACAAGCGTCTCGAACCCGGCTTCGACGAGCTCGGTCACTCCCCCGCAGAGAACCGCCTGCTCGCCGAAGAGGTCGGTCTCGGTCTCATCCTTGAAGGTGGTCTCGACAACGCCGGCCCGTGCGCCGCCGACGCCCCAGGCGTAAGAAAGCGCCACCTCGCGCGCAGAACCGGAATAATCCTGGTTCATGCAGATGAGGCATGGAACGCCGAAGCCCTCCGTATATTGGCGGCGTACCATGTGGCCAGGCCCTTTCGGGGCGATCATGATGACGTCGACATCCTCGGGCGGCTTGATGTATCCGTAGTGGATGTTGAATCCATGGGCGAACGCCAAGGCGTCGCCGGCATTCAGATGCGGGGCGATGTGCTCCTCATAGATTTGCGCCTGGTTCTCGTCGGGGATGAGCATCATGATGACGTTCGCCTCTGCTGCCGCCTCGTCGATGCGTGCCACCTTCAGGCCGGCCTTTTCCGCCTCTGCCCAGGATCTCGAGCCTTCCCTCAGCCCGATTCGCACATCGCAGCCCGAATCAGCCAGGTTGAGCGCATGGGCATGCCCTTGCGAGCCATACCCGATGATTGCCACCTTCTTGGCCTTGATGATGCTTGGGTCGGAGTCTCCCTCGTGATAGATTGTGATCGCCATGGTTCGTTCCTTTCTTGGTCTCCGTGTCAACGGCTTGTCTTTTTATGCGTCCTTGCTGTTTCGCGACATGGCAATTTTGCCCGTGCGGATGATTTCCTTGATACCATAGGCGCGGAAGAGGTCTTCCATGCCTTTGAGCTTGCTTTCGTCGCCCGTCGCCTCGATAGTAAGCGAGCTGCGCCCCACATCGACGATCTTCGCGCGGAACACGTTCGCGATCTCGATGATCTCCCCGCGCCTGTCCGGGGTGGCGTTCACCTTGAAGAGGACGAGCTCGCGCTCAATCGCCGTGTCGTTTGTCAGGTCCGATATCTTGTGCACCGATATCAGCTTATGCAGCTGTTTAGTGATCTGCTCGAATGCAACATCATCCGCAAGCACGATGGCGGTCAGGCGCGACATGGTCGGATCCTCGGTGGTGCCGACCGTCAGCGATTCGATGTTGAAGCCGCGGCGCGAGATGAGCCCGGTCACCCGGCTCAAGACGCCCGGCTTGTTCTCCACGAGAACCGAAAGGATGTGCCTCATTTCTGGCCCCCCTTCTCTTCTGCCTCGTCGCCCGTGGTCCGCACGATCCCGGCATCGACGTCGATCGCACCGATGGTGTCGTGGAGGGCACGCCCTGGCGCCACCATGGGGAATACGCTCTGGTCGGCGGCTATCGCCACATCAAGCAGATAGGGCGTCTTGCTGGCAAGCATCCGCTCTATTGCCTCATCGAGCTTTGCGGGGTCGTCGACGCGCTCGCCCTTCCAAGAATAGGCCTGGGCGAGCTTGACGAAATCAGGCACCGCGTCAAGCATCGTCGAGGAATAGCGCTCGTCATAGAAGAGCTTCTGCCACTGCCGCACCATGCCGAGGCATCGGTTGTCCATGATGAGCACCTTGACCGGCACGCCATGGATTGCCGCCGTGGCCATTTCCTGGGAGTTCATCTGGAAGGATCCGTCGCCGGCCACACAGACAACCTGCTTGTCGGGGCAGCCGAACGCAGCGCCGATGGCTGCCGGGAAGCCGAAGCCCATGGTTCCCAGGCCGCCGCTTGAAAGGAAGGTGCGGGGGTACTCGCGGTCGATGTTTTGCGCGGCCCACATCTGGTGCTGGCCGACCTCGGTGACCACGATGCTCTTCGCCGGGTCAAGCCGCGTCGAGAGCGCATGCATCACGACCTCGGGCACGATCTCGGACGGGTTGTCCTTCAGGCTTGGATGGTAGAGCGGCCAGCGCGCACGCCATGCAGAGGCCTCCTTGACCCATGCGGCCGTCGTCGGCGCCGCCTTCTGCTTCTGCAGTTCGGCGAGTATCCCCGAAAGGACGCCCTTCAGATCGCCGACGATCGGGATCCGGGCGTCGCGCACCTTGCCGATCTCGGCCGGGTCGATGTCAATATGGATGATCTCGGCATGGGGGGCGAATTCTGAAAGCTTGCCGGTCACGCGGTCCGAGAACCGCGCCCCGGCAGCGATTATCAAATCGGAGTTCGTAAGGGTCAGGTTCCCGTACCTCGAGCCGTGCATGCCGACCGGCCCCATGTTCAGCTCATGCGAGGCGGGGAAGGCTCCCTTGCCCATCAGGGTGGTGACGACCGGTATCTGCATGAGCTCCGCAAGCTGGCGAAGCTCGCCCGACGCGCCCGAGGAGATGACGCCGCCGCCGACATAGAGCACAGGGCGTTCTGCCTGCCTGATGCGTGTGACAGCCTGCTTGATCTGCTTCACGTTGCCCCGGTACGTCGGCCGGTACGAGGGCAGGTTCACCTTGTCCGGATAGTGGAAGACCATCTCTTCTGCCGCCAGGTCGCTTGGCACGTCGATGAGCACCGGCCCGGGTCGCCCCGTGCTTGCGATGTGGAAGGCCTCATGGACCGTCTGCGTCAGTTCGTCGCTGGACTGCACGAGGTAGCTGTGCTTTACGACCGGCATCGTGATGCCGACGATATCCGATTCCTGGAAAGAGTCGGTGCCGATCACCGCGCGGGGCACCTGCCCCGTGATCACGACAAGCGGGATAGAGTCCATATATGCGGTGGCTATGCCGGTCACCGTGTTCGTGGCGCCTGGCCCAGAGGTGACGACAGCAACCCCGACGCGGCCGGTCGCGCGCGCATAACCGTCCGCCTCGTGGACGGCTCCCTGCTCATGGCGTGCAAGTATCCGTTTGATCTGCGTAGAGTCATACAAAGCATCGAATATCCTGATCGCCTGCCCACCGGGGTATCCGAAGATATAGTCGACCCCCTCCGCCTCAAGGGAGGCGACCAACGCCTGCGCGGCGTTCATCACCATCCCCTCTTTCGGGCTCTTCTTCGTTACCGTTTGCATTCCCTTTTCATGATTCTTCGTGGTCATTTGAGGATCGCCCCCTTATCTGCCGAAGTGACCGCACGGGCATACCGCGCGAGCACGCCTCGGCTGAACCGCGGCGCGGGTGCCTGCCAGGCCTTCGCCCGTTGCCGCATCGTTTCTTCACTGATGCCAAGGTCCAAGGTTCCCTTGCCGATATCTATCCGTATGGTGTCGCCCTCGCAGACAAGCGCGATCGGGCCGCCGGCCGCAGCTTCGGGGCTCACATGACCGATGGCCGGCCCCTTGGTGGCTCCGGAGAACCTCCCGTCGGTGACAAGGGCGACGGATTCCGACAGCCCCCTGCCTACGATCAAGGACGTCGGCGTCAGCATCTCGCGCATGCCGGGCCCGCCTTTCGGCCCCTCGTAGCGGATCACCACGACATCGCCCGGATTTATCCTGCCCTCTTTGATTGCAGAGCAGGCCGCTTCCTCGCTGTCGAAAACGCGTGCCGGACCGGCATGTTCGAGCATGCCCTGGGCAACGGCGCTTTTCTTGACGATCGCCCCGTCGGGGGCCAGGTTGCCCTTCATGACCTGCAAGGCGCCGACTGCTGAAAAGGGGTTGTCATGGCGGCGGCATACCTCCCCATCGGCTGCAGGAGTCTGTGCGATGTACTCGTCGAGGCACCCCATGACGGTGCATGCATGGCGGTCGAGGAGACCGAGCTCTGCAAGCTCGTGCATCACCACGGGGACGCCGCCGACCTCGTAGAGGTCGCTTAAGGGGCGCGGGCCGGAAGGCTGTATCTTCACTAGGTGCGGGGTCTTTTCGCTCACCTGCTGCCAATCATCGAGCGTTATGGGGCATCCGGCTTCGGCGGCGATGGCGGTCAGGTGGAGGACCGTGTTGGTCGAACCCCCGAAGGCCATATCGCATTCCATGGCGTTGTGGATCGCGGCAGTGTTTACGATATCACGCGCGCAGATGCCCTTTTCGAAGAGCTCCATCACCTTCTGCCCGGCATGCTTTGCAAGCCGAATGCGCTCGGAATAGACGGCCGGAATCGTTCCGTTGCCCGGCAAGGCGATGCCTAAAGCCTCGCACAGGCAGTTCATCGAGTTGGCGGTGAACATACCCGAGCAGCTTCCGCAGGTGGGACAGGCCGTGTCTTCGAAGTATTTAAGCTCGGCCTCGGTCATGGCACCGTTTTCCACCGATGCCGCACCGTCGAACAGGGTATTGAGGTCGGTCGTGGGGCCTAAGCCGCCTTGCTGCTTCCCCGCAAGCATGGGGCCGCCCGAGCAGAAGACGGTAGGGATGTTCACCCGCAAGGCGCCCATCAGCATTCCCGGCACCACCTTGTCGCAATTGGGGATGCATACGGCCGCATCGAAGCTATGCCCTTGCAAGGCGCATTCCACCGAGTCGGCGATTACCTCCCTGGAAGCCAGCGAATAGTGCATCCCCTGATGGTTCATGGCGATGCCGTCGCAGATGCCGATAGTCGAGATCTCAAAGGGGATGCCGCCCGCCTGGTAGATGCCGGCCTTT
>JAVBQH010000059.1:0-7544 GCA_031549175.1 Raoultibacter sp. | reverse complement strand
CTGCCGGAGGTATTGCCCGATGAAAGGCCGGGTTCCGTCGGAGTATTCGTAGTTCGACCCGAAGCGGTTTACCGAGAAGGTCACGCCCGCCTGGGCTTCGTTGCCGGCAAGGTCCACGATCTTTGCCTGCATGGTGTAGATGTCGTCGTTTTCAAGCCGGTATTCGAAGTCGGCGTAATCGACCGTCCGCGATGTGCTGGTCAGCGATTCAGTGCTGTTGAACAGGTAGGTCGGGCCCTTCGCGGCACCGGTGGTCTCTATGGTGGTGGTCAGGGGGTTGAAGTTCAGGTCGCTGAAGTTGACCAAAGGCGCCACCTGGTTGGCATAGGCGGCGTTGGCGCTGACGCGGCTGATGTTCACGGCCGGCATGGTCATGTCGATGACGAATTCGGGCTCGGCTGCCTCCTTGGCCACATTGCCGGCCAGGTCGCTGCAGTTCACCTTAATGTCGTAGTGGGTTTCCTGACCGAAGTACACGGTGTTGCGCCAAAGCCCCGGCCGGATCTCTTCCCAGCCCGAGCCGCCGGGGGCCGCCCCGTTGCTTGCCGATGTCGCGATGCTTGCAAGCGCCGGGTCGAAGTTCGTCTCGTACACCATAATGGTGGCCGTGCGCGGCGCCTTGTAATACATGCCGTTCGCCACGCCGTTGTTGTCGAACGAAAGCACGATCAAGGGCGCTGTCAGGTCGATGATGAAGCTGTCGCTGAAATCGGGTACGGCCGCCTTGCCCGAAGGGTCTGTGAAGGAGGCGCTCAGCGAATAGATTCCATCCGTATCACAAGGCAGGGAATAGACCCAGGTCTTCCCATCGCCCGAAGGGTTGCTGAATTCCTCTGCACATATTTTCTTCGTCTGAGAGTCAATTCCCTTGACAACGATCTCTCGCTTAGGCTCACAGTCTTTCACAAGGCCAAAGGTGCCTTCGGTGATTTCCACCGTGGCAACGCGCGCTGCATTGTAATATTTGCCGTTCTTGACGCTGTTGTTGTCATAGCTCACCTGGATTACCGGCGCGGCGCTGTCAACAACGATCCCGGTTGTCTGGCTTATGTCAAGGCCTTTGATTCCGAAGTCCGTCAAGGGCTTCGATTCCCCGTTCGCACACTTATCGGCATATTCTAAAGTGACCGCCGCAAACGAGATCAGATGGTCGTCTGCGGGAAGCTCGAGCCTCAGGGTTCCGTTCTTATTATTGGGCTTCTCGATAAAAGACATCAGGCCGGGATGGGTTGCTATGGTATAGGGGACGCCCCCTGCGTTAACGATGAGGGAGTTTGCATCGACGCCGCTGATCGCATCTGAGAGATCGACCTCGAGCACCGCCGCAGAAGGCGCACAGATCCACCCATGGTATACGGGACTGTGCGTATCAAGCCTGATCTCCCCGACCGTCGGGGCGGTGCGGTCGATGTAGAAGGGCTCATTGTGCGAGATGGAGTTTGGGTTGAAGGGCGACCTATAAACAACCTTGACAAGGTATTCGGCATCCTCCGTAAAGATCGTGCCGGAGTTGTACCGATACACGTTGCTCGAACCCACCCGGCTGAAGTCTGCAATCGTCACTTCGATCGGAGCCGAACCGCCGGTAATCTCCGCCACCTTTGTGGTAGACGGCCTATATCTGGATGTCTTTGTGAAGTACCTGTCGGTGATATCTATCTGGACGGCACAGGAACTGGTGTAGTAAGGATGGATTCCGCCTGCTTCGGGGATGACGGTGACAGGCCCGACATCAGGGATGTAATTCTGGATCAGGATCGAGTTGTATTCCGGCACTTCGCTCGGATCGGCGCCCGCAAAATAGCTGCTCAGGGTAATTGCATTGCTTGCATTTCCCGCCCTGTCGGTGACGGTGAAGGCTATCGCGGTAAACGCATAGGAGCCATCGGTGCCGAGCTTCACCTTGAACTGGTTGGGCTCTCCCGCTATGGGTTCTGCCTCGACTGCCGCAAGCGGGCCGAACTTCGCGGATACAGAGGCGACGCCGGATTCCTTGTCTGCGTGTTCTCCTTCGGGCAGGGAATCGTCAACGTCCGAAACGGTGATCTTGAACGTCATTTCCGTGGTCAGGAACTCAAGGGTACCATCATCGATATCCCCGCCGGCCTCAGGGATCAGTTCGACCTTGGTCACCTTCGGGGCAAGGTTGTCCACGCAAAGCTTCGGCAAAAGGATGATGTCGTTTGCGTAAAGCGTTACTCCTGATGTGGCATCGGGGTCGGTGAGCTGCACCTGTTCTTTGGTAAGAGTTTGCGTCGTGTTGATCCTTGCATATATATACGAGTTTGCGTCACTGCTGCCGAGTGAAAGAGGCGAAGGGGACCATGCAAGCTCGCTTTCGTCGTTTACGGGGGCGCTTTTCTTGCAGAACTGCGTCCCATCAGTGCTCACAAGCGTCAAGGATGAGAAGTCGGCTGGCTTCAGCCACATGCGGGGGACTCCGTCTGTTACAGAAAACCCTTGGCTCAGCGGGGTCACGCCCTTTTTCAGTGAGACATTGCCGGGATAATAGGATGGCACCGAAAGGGCCTGCACCGAAATTCCGCCTTCGTCGAGGGCGGCAGGCGGGGCTTCCGCTTCTGCACCGCCTTCGCCCCAGGCCTTCAGCGAGGGCACCAGCAGCATGCCCATGATCATGAGGATGACAAGGAGCACTCCTATCCGAGAGGGGGTAAGGATACCTTTGGCCGTGGCTCGAGCTGTCATGACTTCCCCCCTTCCAGCGAGGTCGTGGGCTCTTCCTCGTCTTCCTTTTCGGAAAGCAGGGTGGTCGGGCCGTCGTCGGGCGTGGCAGGCATGGCGTACTCGATGTGCTCATGCACAAGCGTGGTGGTGCCTGCCTCGTCTTCGATCTCGACGATTTCCACGTAACCGCCCACCGCTTGGGGGTTCGGGGCAACAGGCCCGGTGCCCATCGCCGCCCGTCCGCTTGTTGCGTCCATGGTGGCTTTCAGGGCGTCGGTCGAGATGTCTTCCTTTTCCCAGCCGTAGTTCTTGGCCGCCTGCGAGCTTGCACGCTTGCGCGTCTTCGCGCGCGAGCGGATCTCAGCGATCGACCGGGTGGCCGTCTTGCCCGTAAGGTCGTCGCGCACCTGCTTGATGTGCCAGGTGAAGAAGAGGACGACCGCGACTATGATCAATACGGCCGCACAGGCGAACCCGATGATGGCCACTATGTTGAATACGCTACTCATGTTATCGCCTCGCATCCGTGAACGCGCCGGTTATTGCCGCGCGAACGCTGCCGTCGTTCGCCACTATGACTGCTTGCTGGATGTCAAGCTTCGTGGTGGTGGGGTGGACGGTCTGGGCGTTGGCGACCGCCTGGCTTTGGAGGGCCTCCATTTCCCCTTGGGTGATGCCGTCCGCGCGGAACTTGCGCGCGTAGGTTTGCAAGGCATCGCTCGTCAGCGCCGATGTTTCAAGCAGCACCACTTCGTTGCCTTCGTTCGCAACCATGGAGTTGATCTTTTGGAGGTTGCGGAAATACGGAGCGTAGAGCCCCGCGTCGCCGCCTTCGTTGATGCGTGCCACGATGTCGTTGTTGAAGGCGCCGATGCCGGCGTAGACCTCGGCGAGCGCCTGGTTCTGGAATTCGGGCCGAACCGCGGCGTCCCTCATCCACTTGGTTGCGGATTTGATGCGCGTCATGCGATTGTCGCCGGCGTCAAGTGCGTAGTCGTAGTAATACCAGTACAGCTTGCCGATATCATAGGAAAGCTGGGCGTAGTTCTTGCCGTCGGCCTGCAGCAGAGACAGGTTCGGCGTCACGGCCGACAGGAGCTGGGCCTCTTCAGAGGTGCTGAACGACCCGTCCTTCTTGTAGAGGTTGACAAGCCCGGTGTAGGCCTGGATGTTTTCAGGCCTTGTGCCTATGGCGTTCAGGTAATGCTGGGCGGCCTGGTTTTGGTCGGTGGCGCTTTCGGCAAGCTGGATCTGCGTGCCGTAGTCCTCGTTTTTGCTTGCCTCGGCCATGCCGATGCCGAACACCCCGATGAACAGGAACACTATGGCGGCGGCGCAGACGCCGAGGAAGGAATGCCAGGTGCGCGTGAGCTTCTTGCGGTGTGCGTCGTCGGCGGTCTCGTAGTGCTCGAGCTCATAGAGCATCTCGGCGCAGCTTTGGTAGCGGTTGTCGGGGTTTTGCTGCGTGGCCTTCGTGACGATCTTTTCAAGCCCTGGTGAAAGTGAGGGGTCGACCTGGCGCACAGGATACATCACATAGGGCGGCTCGGCCGGGCTCTTGCCGGTAAGAAGATGATACATGGTGGCGCCCAGACAGTAGATGTCGGTGCGGGCATCGGTCTGGCCGAGGCCGCCGAACTGCTCGGGGGCGGCATAGCCTTTCGTGCCGAGCATCGTGGTGTCGTCGAGCTTGCCCTTCTGGCCTTCGTTTTCCTCACGGTATTGTCGGGCGATGCCGAAGTCGATGATCTTTATGGTGCCGTCGGGCTTGAGCATGACGTTGCCCGGCTTCATATCGCGGTAGATGATGGGCGGGTCTTGCGTGTGCAGGTAGTCCAGCACATCGCAGAGCTGCTTGCCCCATTCGATGACGTCTGCCTGGGCTTGCGGCCCTTGCTCTTTGAGTATCCTGCTGAGCGTCTCTCCTTCTATGTAGTCCATGACCACATAGAGCTGCCCTTTTTCGTTGACAAGGTCGGTAATGCGCGGAAGCGCCGGATGGTCGAGCCGCTTCATCATATTGGTCTCGGTGACCAGGCTTTTGCGTATGATTTCTTGCTCGGCCGGGTTATCGGTGAATTTAATTTCCTTGATAGCCCATTGCTTGTTCAGCTTGAGGTCCATCGCTAGATAGACCCGAGACATGCCGCCTTCGCCTATGAGGCGAAGTATCTCATACTTCTGACCTACTACATCCCCAACTAAGGCCATATCACCCTCCTTTAAGGGATATGACCGAATAGCCCCCCTAGCACAAACTAATTCGGTACATTATACTTTTTTCTAAACAACAACAGCCTGCCACCCTCCACAGATTGTTGTATTGAGTATAGCATGATCTGGTATTATCAAAATCAAGAAAATTCGGGTCTCGTCAATATTGAGAACCACACAAAAACTTCATGGAAAGGAGTCCTATATGAGAAAGAAGACCCTGCTGTCAGTCATGACCCCCATAACCAAGAGGTCCTATGATTTTTGGATACCCAAGGAGATGAGCGTTAATGATGCAAGGCTTTTAACTGCCCGCATGGTGGAATCCCGGGAACGCGGCAACATCATCGTGACGCCTGAGACCATGCTCATGCTGATGGAGACCGGCGAGACGCTTGACATCAATGAGACCATCGGATCGCTTGACCTTGCGGACGGTACGGAACTGATGTTAGTGTAGGGCGATATCCTTACAAGACGGCGAACACACGGGTGGCACGTACATGAAAGCTAAACGAAGCGGCAACAAGAAGCTGGGGATCGAAACCCTTTCGGTCAAGCTCGGCAAAGGTGAGAAGCTCGAATATCCCCAGGCTGAGCTTCTCAGCACCTGCGCAATCCCGACCTTCCTTCCTTTTTGCTATGAGGCAGACAAAGACGAGGTCGAGTTCATATACGATATAGGGTCGCAGATGCCCTTGGGCGTCTTTCTTGATACGCGGCTTTCACTACCCCAGTTCAAGGATATGCTCGCAGACATTATCAGCACGGTCGCGCTATGCGGCACAAGCAAGCTCGACTTCAACAATATGCTTTTCGACATCGAGTACGTGTTCCTCGACCCCGAGACCAACCAGGTGCTCTTCGCCTACGTCCCTGCCGCGGGGCTTCCCCAAGGCCGCGCAGGCATAAACGACCTGCTGCGCGAGATTGCGGTGCGGGCGCATTTCGTGTGTGAGGAGGACGCCTCCTACAGCCATGAGGTCCTTGACTTCCTGCAGAGGAACCCCGTTTTCTCGCAGGTCGATTTCAGGGATTTCTTCGAAGGGGGCGAAATGAAGCGGCGAGGTGATGCAAGCTTCGGCTTCTTTGGTGAAGGCGGCATGCCGCAGGTGGCATCGCCCGCCCCTATGCCCTCCCCTGCCCCTACCCCGAAGCCTTCGAAACCTGCAGCCGCGCAAAGCGACTACTCGCCGTTCGGTTCGTTTCTTATAAATGACGCCCCAGAGGCTGCAGAGGCAAGCGAGCCTGCGCCAGCGCAGGCCGACCAGACAATGGCAGACGAGACGCAGGCGGGAACGCCGAATGCGGAGATGCCGGCCGAGGAGGCCCAAAGCCCCCTGCCGGTGCCTGATGCGCCGCCCGTCCAGGGGCAGGCCCCGGTAGCGGACGAGGTGCCGGCGCCAAGCCCGGCATTCGATGCGCCTTCGGGAAGCCTGGCATCCGAAGAGCCGACCGGCTCTGTGGGCTATGACTTCGTAAAGGAGCAGTCGGGGGTCTTGACCCCCGAGGAAGAATTGAGCCGAAGGCCCTTGGCCGAACAGGTGGCCCAAGGGATTAGCGAATCCGCTTTCGAACAGGCATCTTCCCTGCCATTCACCCTTGTGCGCACCGCTTCAGGCGAACGCTTCCCTTTGTGGGAAGGCGAAGAGGTCACACTGGGACGATCGGGCTCTTGTACCATCCCTGTCAAAGGGAACACCAGCATCAGCAGGCTGCACGCCGTTCTCCTCGTTGAAGGAGACGCCTGCCTGGTAACCGACAAGGGCTCCACCAACAAGACCTATATAGACGGTGCCGCGCTTGTTCCTGAAACCCCTACGCCTACCCACAAAGGCTCTTCGATCAGGCTTGGCGACGAGTCTTTTTACCTGGAATAATGCCATTTAGGGAAACGGGCCGCCGAGAAACCGGCGACCCGCCTTCAAAATTCCGAGAAATGCCATATAGCCAGGGGTGGTGGATGGTGGGAGCGGCACTTTCGGAGATTTTGAACCAAAATTAGGAAGCTTGCGCTTCGCCAAGAGGAACTCGGCCAAGCCCGGGAAAAATCGATGGAGCCTTCAATCTTCCTGAACTTGGCCGAGAGGGTATGTCACATCATGTCATTTCTTTTCCGCCTATTCCGGATCAATGCCAGGACAAGGCCTGATACCAGGCTCGCTCCAAGAAGGGCTCCGAACAGCATCCCCGTGTCGTCACCCGTCTTGGCCATGTTCTTGGTCATTCCCTTGATAAACACCTTCGAATCGGCATCCGACGAGGAGAAGCTGTAAGGAACCCCGTCAAGCGAGTATGACCAGTAAGCGCGATTGACCAATTCTTGGGCGGGAGGACTATCCCATACCCGGAACCTCATCGAGAAGGTGTCGCCAACCGCGAAGCCCTCGGGAACACTGCTGAATTCAAGCGAGATAGCGGTGATGCACTCCCCGCCGGCGAGTGTCGGGGCGTTGAAATTGAATGGCTGAGCTGCAGAGACTTCGCTATAAAGCACCCTGCCGCCGATGGCAGCAGTGGTATATATGCGCACGGTATACGTTTCGCCAGCCCCGTTTGCAAATGCCGGCAAAGATGCGGAGACAAAATCGAGGCCACGGTCAGGCTTGTCCGAAATCACATAATCCTGAATGGGCTTTCCCTGA
>JAVBQH010000089.1:0-6005 GCA_031549175.1 Raoultibacter sp. | reverse complement strand
GGCGTATACCCGCTGCGCTGAGCCAACGGGCGACGGCAAGTCCGTGCAGGCGCAGCTCCTCGAAGCTCATCCGCGTATAGGTGTCATAGAGGAACTCGCGGTCCCCGAAGCGGTTGGCGGCGTCATCCACCAGCTTGTAGAAGGTGCTCCCCTTCTTCACGATACCTTCCCCTTTGGCCTTGTCAAAACGCAGGCCGAAGCCTGCGTTGCCGTACGGGCGCCGTCCTTATCGAGTCTCGCCCGATAGGGACGGCTTGCCTGATTCACAGCACACATTCTCGATCCAGAATCCATACGCGTAAGGTAAAACTCCCCTTTTATCCTATGCGTTTGACACTGCAGGCCTGACCGGCCTCGATCATGGCTTGGATCTGCTCGGGGGAATACCCGAGCTCCGCGAGCACCTCTTCGGTATGCTCGCCAAGGAATGGTGCACGGTTGTAGTCCGGAAGGGGGGTGTCGGAAAACGATACGGGCGGACGCACCAAGGTGCGCTTGTTGCCGCTCGGGAACTCAACCTCTGCAAGGTAGTCGTTAGCCCAGCATTGCTCGTCGACCAAAAGCTCCGACCAGGTATAACAAGGTGATGCAGGAATATCGGCATCTGCAAGGATCTTCTGCCATTCTGCCAAGGGCTTCGTGGCGATGGCCTCCTTGATGACGTTGTAGAGCTCGGGCAGGTTGTTGACCGCGTTCGTCTGCGGGAAGAACCTCTCGTCATTGACGAGGTCCTCGCGCCCGATGACGGGCATGAACTTGTTGTACATAAGGTCGTAGGGCGGTATGGCGATCATCAGCCAGCGGTCGTCCGAGGTCTTATGGGGCAGCTGGAACTGGTTGGCGATGGTCTCGCGCGGCACCGGGTATTGGATCCGGGGATCGCCGTACTGGCTCGAGGTCATGTTGAGCGACACCGCCCAAAGGCCTGCCTGCAAAAGCCCGACGGTCACTTCGTCGCCCTTGCCGGTTGTGCGGGCGCGGAGAAGCGCCGCGATCATGCCGGCCGCCAGATAGATGCCCACCTGATGGTCGCCGAAGCCGGCGCAGGGAAGCATCGGCGTCGAGTTGGCGTCATAAAGCGTGCCCATGATGCCGCTCCGGGCGAAATACGAGGTGAAGTCGTAACCGGGCAGATCCCCTTCGGGCCCTTTGTCGCCGTTGCCGACCACGCGGCCCATAACCAAGGCGGGGAACTTCTCTTTCAAGGTGTTGAAGTCGAGCCCGGCACGTTCGAGGGCGCCGACACGCCAGTTGGTGACGAAGACATCGGTCTCGGCAAGGAGCTTGAGGAAGGCCTCTTTGCCCTCTTCTGTCTTGATGTTGAGAATGACGGCACGCTTGTTGGCGTTCTCCAAGGTATAGGTGGTGTCTTCCATGTCGCCATAAGGGCGGCCCTCGTTGACCGCGGTATAACGGAGGTTGTCACCCCGTTCGTTTTCGACTTTGATGACATCGGCACCAAGGTCTGCCAAGAAATGACAGCAGCAAGGAGCAGCAACGAATGTTGCAAGTTCCAATACTTTGACTCCCTCAAGTGGACGTCTTTCCTGCATGCTTTCTCCTTTCGTAGAACGAACAGCCGCAAAGCCACTTGGGGCCCATGGCTCTGGTTCGGAGTATTCGGATATCATCCGACGATAAAGGTCAGTATGCCTTTCGCAGTGTACTTTTTCATTGTTCTGTAGCACAATGTTTGAAAAATCTTATTATGAAAATTTTTCAAACCGCCTGCTAGTCGCAAGAATGGAAGCCGCCTCTTTGCCGCTAGGCGGGCACTTTGACACCCGTGTCTTTGAAGAACTCCCCCTTGTTTTTGAAAAACATGCAGAAGGCTTTGGGGGACAAAGATTGTGCCGAAACACAGTGGATTCGGTTTTCCCTGGCCTGCATTCATCCGCACCACCCCCCCAGCTATTGGCCGCGAACCCGACCACAGGGTTTCTAGCCCTTGTTTTTCGCCGCTTGCCTGCGGCGTTCCTTCTCCGCCAGATACTCGAGGGAGACGATTTTTGTGATGATGGTGCCATCGCTGATGATATCGCCTGCGTCGTCATAGGCAGCCACGTCCCAGTATTGGGAATTACCGTCGATGCGGTTGAGTTCGGCAACCCCGCGCACAAGGCCCTCCGTCCCTGATTTGCGGTGACGAACATGCACGTCATAGCCGAAAGGACGTTCGACCTCCTCGTTGGTTCGGTTCATGGCCCCCTTGCTTGCCGCAGCCTCCAGCAGGGTCAAGGTGGCCCCGCCATGGAGGAAGCCATAGTATTGGCTTGTATCCTCGGAGATAGGCATCGTCATCTCGACGCGTTCCGGCGTAGACGAGACCAGCCTGATGCCGAGAAGGGCATTGAGTCCTACGAGAGTGTCCATGTTCGCTGTCTTAGTAGCGGTAGGCGCGGGTGAATTGGGGGCTTGAGCCGTAACAGACGCCGTACTGCTCGTTTGCGGCGTGCACATAGGATCCGCCGCCCGGCGAGGCGCAGATGCCCACGTGGTTCGGCTGCCAAAGGATGTCGCCCGGCTGTGCCTGTGAGACAGGGAACCAGCCGCCGCCATACCCGTAGGTTGAACGGGGCGGAACCCCATGACCGGTACGCCTGCAGACATAGCATACGAAGCCCGAACAGTCGAAGCCCTCTTCGGGGCTGTTGCCAGCGGGGGTATACCTACATCCGACATACTTCACGGCCTCGCTTAGAATGTCGCCTGCGGGAGGTCCGTAGTCGGCGGCACTGCCGCCGTTGCCGCCGCTTGCGCCGCTGGTATTGCCGCCGCCCGGGTTTGCAGCAGCGTAGGCGACCGCTGCGGCCTCCTGTTCGCTTAACAGGAGCAGGCGCGTTTCCTCGTCTAGGCCGTTGAGGATGCCTTGGTACTGCGCGGCCGTCGCCTCAAGGGCTTCTTTTTCCGCCTTGGCTTCCGCAAGCTTTTGGGCGGCGATCTTCTCTTCTTTTTCGTACTCGACCTTCGATGCCTCAAGATCTTCGCGCAAGGTCTTGCTCTCGTTGACCATGTCGGCGTCGTCTTGGTTCATCTTCTCGAGGATGTCCCAGTTGGTTGAGAATTCTTCAAATGAGGTGGCCCCCAGCAAGATATCAAGGAACGAGGTGTTGCCGCTGCGGTACATCGAACGGGCACGGGTGCCGAGCTTGCCTTGGAGGCCTGCGATCTTCTCGTTGCACTCGTTGATGCGTGCCTGGGCCGCCTCCATGGCGGCTTTGGCGCGGTCATGCTCGTCGAGTGCCGCCCCATAGATGTTGGTTTTTTCGTCGAGTTCGCCTTTGACCGCGTTCACCTGGACGCGCACGGCGTCAGCCTGGGCACGCAGCTCGGCGGCGGTCGGTGCCGCGAAGGCAAAGGTCGGTGTAACTAAAGAGACGACGCCGAATGCAGCGGCGCCGCCTAGAAATGTTCTTCTGCTGATCCTGCTGGATACAAGCTCTCCCATAAACCAGTGCCTCCTTGATTAAGCACTTGAATCAATTAGGAACCAGGATAACAGAAAACCAACGAATACTAAACACTGGGGAATAGGATGCCTATAGGATGTTCACACGAATAAAACATCCCCCGTTCACGGTTAAGCCAAAAAAGCATCGCGTGTTGGGCTCTATAGGGTTGTAAGAAGGCCGGGATCGGGAATCACGATGCGAGCGTGCGGTCCTCGACCTCGAGTTCGTTTCATCAAAAGCGCAGCGCGCAGTAGAACTGCGACCAGTTGGAGTACTTCACCACATCCCCCGGCTGCGGCGCGTGGATGTATTGGCCGCCGCCATACGAGGTGCAGATTCCGACATGCCCCCCGTTGTACAGCACGTCACCCGGCTGGGCCGCGCTTATCGGCAAGACCGCTTTCGCGGCGGCATATTGCGAATAGGTCGTGCGGGTGATCCATATGCCGATCTGGTTGTAACACCATGAGGTCAGGCCAGAGCAGTCGAAGGAGTTGGGGCCTGTCGCCCCCCAGACATAGGGGCAGCCCAGCCTGCTGATCGCGTAGCCGACGACCGAGTCCTTGGCGGGGATATCCACTCCCCCGCCCGAGGGGCTGGTGCCAGACGGCTCTCCACCTGTATTGCCACCCGTGTTGCTGCCGCCGTTGCCGCCGTTGCCGCCTCCGTTGCCGGCAGGCGGGACGAAGCTTTGGCGCTGCGCTGCCGCCTCGGCTTCCGCAGCAGCCCTCTGCTCCTGCTCGAGGAGCTCCCGTGCCTCTGCGTCAAGCGAATCGATGGTTGACTGCATCTGGGAGACCGTGGCCTCGGCCTGCGTTTTGATGACGCGGGCCTCCTCGGTTTTCTGGGCCGCAATCTTCTCCTGCTTCTCGAATTCGATTTTCTCAGCCTCTACCTGGGAACGAAGGTCTTTGGACTGCTGCACCATATCGGCGTCGTTTTGGTTTAGGTCGTTGAGGATGTCCCAGTTGGTGGCAAACTCCTCGAAGGAGCTCGCCCCTAACAGGATGTCGAAGAACGAGCTGCTGCCGCTGCGATACATCGAACGGGCGCGGGTGCCGAGCTTGCCTTGAAGGCCTGCGATCTTCTCGTTGCACTCGTTGATGCGTGCCTGGGCCGCTTCCATGGCGGCGACTGCCTGGTCGTGTTCGGAAAGGGCCGTGTAATAGTCGTTCGACGCCTTGTCGAGCTCTTTTTGCATGCCGATGATCTGCGTGCGCGCGGAATCGGCCTCTGCGGTCTTTTCGGCAGAGCTCGGTGTTGCAAAGGCGATGGCGGGGTTGGCAAGCGAGGCCGCCCCGAATACGACAGCTCCGCCAAGGAATGCACGCCTGCTCATTCTGTGTTTATGCCCAATCATTGAAAACCTCCAAGGTTTCGAGCATGTGGTGTGTTTATAGTCAAGCTGCCTTCGATGATAGCAAACTTCTTGGGGCTGGGAAAACCGGGGAGGGCCGTCTTCATAATTGGACGCGCCCCGTGCCTGAAAACCCCCAGATCTTGTGCCTGCGGGGCGCATGGGCACAATCGGACTTCAAAACTCCAGCTTGAAGGCGATTGGGCTAGATAATACCCTATGGTTTGGCAATTGAGCGGTAACGCCGGACCAGGTCGCGGAGGTTGCGCACATCGAGGATGAATGCAATAAGGGTCGCTATGCCAAGGGGCACGAGCACTATGGGCGCCCGCGGCGCAAGCAAAGACAGCAGGGGCACCACGACCAGCAGGATCGGAACGATGAACGGGGCAAGGCATCCCTTCAGCTTCTTCCAGATGCCCCATACGACCGAAGCGACCACGTAGATGAACATCCCTATGGGGAACAGGCCGAATGCCGCCAGGATCGCCAAAACGGCAACCTTCCCGGCCACGATGCCGCCATCGACCTGCAGGTCCTTTTTCGCCTCGGCTTTGAGCTCCTCGGGGGTCTTCTGCTCGGCCTGGCTTGCACCGAAGGGGTCGAAGGGGTTGAAGGGCCGGTCGCCGCCTGTGCCCACATCCCATGAAGTCCATGTCCAGCCGCCCTGCCCCTGGCCTTGGCCGAAAGGCCAGCCTTCGAAGGGGTTTCCCGAAGAGCCGCCGCCTGTTCCGGGATACCCGCCCGCATAGGGGTTGTAGGGGCTTGCATAGGGGCTGGCGTATCCACCGTACTCCGGCTTCCAGGACCGGTTGAGAAGCACGTCGCGCGCCTCGTTGATCAGCTTGGTACGCTCTTCTGCCTTGGCGAACGCGTCGGAATCCTGCGCAAAGCGGTCAGGGTGGTTTTCCACCACCTTCTTCCGGTGCGCCGCCTTGACCTCGTCGTCGGTCGCTCCATCGGCGAGCCCCAGTATCTTCAATGCCTCAGATTTCTTCATAGCCCCACTATACAGCCGAGGCCCGGCCCTTGAAATGATTCAGGGCCTTTACGTGTTTTCAGCAGGAAAACTACACCGATACCTACCGCACCCGAGAAACGGGGACAGTCCCCTTTTCTCGGGTAACGCCGGGAAAAGGGGACTGTCCCCGTTTCTCGGTCTGACCCCCTGCACGCTTCTGCGGCTGGGTCGTGTC
>JAVBQH010000083.1:0-8573 GCA_031549175.1 Raoultibacter sp. | reverse complement strand
GAGCAAGGAGCCCAGGGCAAGCATGCCGCGCCCGAGGCCGAACACGAAGATGGGCGAGAGCCTGAAGCCTTGCGAAAGCTCCCCGAAGAATATCCACATCAACGCTTCGAAACACATGAAGCCGACCAAGAGGAGAAGGTTGACAAGCAGGGAGTCCCCGATACGCAGGAAGGGTATCGCGAGGATTGCAATAACTATGAAAGGTATCAACGATCGGAACAGAAGGTCCCAATGACGCTCCTTGCTGGTGGTGAAGATCATGATCAGGGTGAGGATCATGGCGATGCCTGCCGCCACCCACACGACCAACTGCGAGGTGATGTCTGACAACGGAAGAACCACCTGCATGGATATAGACCTCAGGGAACCCAGCGCGAAGCCGAAGAAAAGCACGGGGATCCCGAAGCGCACCACAAAAGGCCATCTCTTTACTGCCAAGGCATTGAAAATCGGCACTTCGTGCCTGATGGAATAGGGAATGGGGGTAAGGTGCCACAGGAATATCAGTTCTACCAGGGGTAGAAGCGCGGTCACGATGCCGGAAAAGGGCGATGGGATCCAATGAAGGATCGCCGAGTAAATGGCTACGGCAATGACGATCGCCGTAGCGGTGTTGATGACGATCGTTGCTGCGCTGTGCCGGGAAAACGCCGTCCCCCAGTATAAGAGGAGCGAGGCAGACCCCACGCCGGTGCCGAATCCGGCGAACATGAGCGCGACCCAACCCAAGGTGGAATTCGTGTTTGCGGCAAAGACGGCAAGCGTCGCCAAGCTGGTAAGTATCGCCGACCCGACCAAGACCCGCTTGGAAACGTAGAACCTTAAGAACTTCTGGTCAGTAAACGATGCGAAGAGGAGGCATATGCCGAACACGATGATCGAGATGAGAAAGACGAGCGTTGCAGGCATAAATTGGAATTGCGTGTTGTCAGGCAGCGAGATGATTGCCCCGGATTGGAAGATGCTGCTCGCCCCGAACATGGCAGCATAGATCCATGCCTGGTGTATTCCGAAGCCGATAGAAAGAATGCTGAATTTACCTGTTGTGCTGCTGCTGTCGTCTTTGCTGTCGATGGAAACGATGATACGCGGCAGTTTTATCCCCATTCGGACCCCTCAGTCCTCGCGTCGAGCTGCATGCATCCAAACTCGCAATGAATATTCTGTTTAGTCCCCTAGTCTGACCTGAGCCAATAAATCAAGCAGTTCAGGCTTCCGCTTTTTCTCTGGTTATTGTAAAATCATACCCGAAGGACGATGGGTTTGTCTAATAAAACAAACCTCGGATATGACTTCTACAAAGTATTAAGCTCTACAATACTTGAATCAACTTCATGTAGTATCTACAGGAGTAGACAATGGGGAAAGAAAATCAGAAGGGAGGGGATTGCACGGCAGGTTCTAGCAAGCCGCCTCAACCTTGAGTATGAGCTGCGTTGTGATGGATAATGCCAATGCACTATCTGCTTCAGCGATAAGCTTGAGGGGAAATCGTTATCATTTGGTATTGTAGGGGACTTGTTCTTCCTGACGCGCATTAGGGTCTTTGCTGTATATCAGTGTTCGCTTATGAGTGTAGGAGGGAAAATATGAGCGATGGTAAAAAGTTTACTGTCTCAGATGTTCTAGACTCCTTTGGAGTAAATAAGTTCACCTGGCTTATGTTTATTTTTCTTGGCTTTGCCATGATCTTCGACGGTTATGACTTCATGATCGTCAACACAACCAACACCTTCATAGCCCGCACCTTCTGGCCTGACATGGCTACTCCCGGTGCAATGATGGGGTCTTTGACCACATGGGGCTTGCTCGGCATGGTTGTCGGTGGCGCCTTTGGCGGCATCTTGTCAGACAAGATCGGGCGTAAAAGGATGCTCGTGATAGCAATCGCGTTCTATTCGATCTTTACGTTCCCCCAGGCTTTCTCTGAGGACTTCGTCCACTTTGCAGCATTCCGTTTCATCGCTGGCCTGGGTATCGGCTCTTGTATCCCAATCGTCACCACCACGTTCTCGGAAAGCATGCCTTCCAAGCGCCGTGGCGTTTTCATCACCTTCGGCATGGCCTTCATGGTTCTTGGCTGGGTGCTCGCCGGTCTTATCGGTAACCCGATCGCCACTTCGGCAACGGCGCTTATCCCTGGCCTGACCGAGCAGGTCACCTACACTACTGCCAATGGAGGCACTGCAACGATGTTTGCAAACTGGAGAATCTGCTACCTCATCGGTGCAATCCCCTTGGTCTATGCAATTCTCATCGGCTTCTTCATGAAAGAAACGCCGCACTGGTATGCAAACGCCGGCCGCACCGAGGACGCCGTCAAGCGCCTTGGCCAAATCGAGAAGATGGCCAAGGGTACCGTCACCGAGCGTGACCCCCAACTCCTCGTAGTTCCTCCGAAGCCAGAAAAGACCAGCCCCAAAGTTCTTTTCTCCAAGAAGTATATTCTGGCTACCTGCGCGATCTGGTCCACTTATTTTATCGGCCAGTTCTGTGTGTACGGCATGAATGCCTGGATTCCCGCATGGTTCCAGGGCATCGGCTATTCGCCAACGGACGCAATCACCTTGCAGACCTTTAATAATGTGGCGGCTATCGTCTCCAATGTCTTGGTCGGTTTTGTTTCCGACAGCATCGGGCGAAAGAAGAACCTCGCCTTCGGCTGGATATTCGCTATTGTCGCCATCATATTGTGCTCGCTTTTCGTCGTGCCCAGCAATTTCGGGCTCTGTATAGGCTTGATGCTCTTGTTTGGCTTCGCGTTGAACTACGCGATCACGGCGGTGCAGCCCATCATGCCCGAAAGTTATCCGACGCAGATCCGCAACATGGGCGTTTCCTGGTGCCAGGCGTTCGCCCGTTTTGCCGGCGCTGCTTCCCCGATCGTCCTTGGCTCCCTTGCATCGATGGAGGTCTTCAAGGCCGCTAGTGGGGGCACCAACTGGAGCTCGTTGGTGCTTGTCCTGATCATTCCCTTCGCACTCGGCCTCATCTGCACGCTTCTGTTCGTGCAGCGTGAAACCAAAGGCAAGTCGATGGATACGATCGTGACCGAGATCGAAACTGGGCAATAGGGCCGGTTCGAGTTAACGGAAAGGAGTAGTCATGGATAAGAAAGATTCAGGCGGTCTTGCATTTGGTGTCATGATCGTTATTATTGCGTTCCTGTTCGTCGTTTGCATCGTGTTGCCGCTTTCTATTCCGACCTTCTCGAAGGAGGCCTACGCGTTGCCTTTGATGATCGTTGGTCTGGCTTTGCCCTTTGTGTACTTCTTCATCTTTGGAGGCGTCGCGCTTGCCAGGAAGAAGAGGGAAGACAAGGCACTGAAGGAATAGGCTTACATAGTCCTATACTGCATGAGAGGGCGCCAGAAAGGGCGTCCTCTCTTTTTGTTGGGGGAGGCGGTCTGCGGGAGTGCTCTATGGCTTTGCCGCGCATTGGGTGTTAGGGACTTCCTGATACTCCCGTGAGCGAAGCCCTGCCCTTTGGAGCCTAGAGGCTCATCAATAGAAGAGACCTACAGCGGAACAGGGTTGCCAAACATACTCAACACTTACCAAGGCAAGGCTACGCGTCTCTCTGCCGTTTAGAGGGCATACCGAGAGGCTTTTGGCGTCAAGTATCCCTCTCTCGCACAGCGGGCACGCAAGGCAGATCGGTTTGAAGCAACCGCACGTCTTTGGCTGGCTGCGGCACGCCCGTTTGGGGAGGTTTGCGCGAACAGGCACAAACCGTAATTCCCTTATGCGGCTCCATAAGAAAATTTCGTAGGGTAGCCAGAATGAAGGCTTAAAAATACAGGGATGAGAGCCGGAAAAATCATCCCAGATTCTTCCAAATTTTGCATATTTCATCCTGGGACGACTCATCCTTCTCACCACTGTTGAAAAGGGAAAATAGAGAAGTTTGCCTTTAAAAACTCAAAAATCAACCTTCGAGGATGATACAAAACTGGAAAAACGTTCTTAGGAGCCGACCCTTTTTTTTCTGGTCCGTGTACGCTTAGGCGCATCATCTTTTGCACTGCACCTGTGTAACCAAAGAAGAAGCCTCACAGAAGGAGAGAAAGGAGGCTCTCAGTGGTCAGCTTCTTGGGGCTCCCGTTACGCACTATGTAAGCGAAAGAAGTATCTACGTTATACGATGGTAGTAGAGAAAGAAGGAAAACATGGCATATGGTAAAGAGTGGCGTACCGAACTAGAAGACGGAACAGTCATCACTCGCAGCAACACTTGGTCACCTCCGGGAAGCCATCCCGTTGGATACGGCGTCAAAGTTGTTACCAAGGGCGACCAGCTTATCCGCATTGAAGGCGACACCGACAACCCAATCACCAACGGTCGCGTCAACGCAATGAACCTTGCTCTTCGCGAGTACACCCATGCTCCAGAGCGTATCATCTATCCCATGAAGCGTGATCCCCAGGATCGCGGTAAAGACAAATGGGAGCAAATCACGTGGGACGAAGCCATTGATACTTGTTGTGAAAAAATCAACTACATGAAAGAAAAGTATGGCGCTGAGTCCATCGTCGTCTTCGGCGGCACCGGTCGCGAGGCTTGCATCTATTACTATGCACTCGGCTTCTCCGCAATCGGAACCCCGAACGTCTGCTATGCACAGTCCGGTTGGTCTTGCTATGGCCCCCGCTGCTCGGTTACTGACTACATCCTGGGCGCTGGCTATCCTGAGATCGACTATGCCGGCTACTTCGCCGATCGCTTCGACGCTCCCGAATACGAGCTTCCAAAATGGATCGTAGTCTGGGGTAAAGAGCCACTGCCTTCAAACGGTGACGGCCTCTTCGGCCACGCTGTCGTCGATATGATGAAGCGCGGCTCCCGCGTTATCTCCATCGACCCCCGCATCACCTGGGTCGGCTGCATTGACGGAAACATCAACGTCCAGCTCCGCCCCGGCACCGACTCCGCTTTCGCACTTGGTGTCGCAAACTACATCATTGAGAACGATCTTTATGACCATGACTTCATCGAGAACTGGGTCTTCGGTTGGGAAGACTTCGTCGAGCGCGCTGCAGAGTATCCGCTGGACAAGGTCTCAGAGATCACCCGCGTTCCTGTTGCGCAACTTGAGAAGGTTGCCCGCATCGTTTCTACCGAAAAACCTGTCACCTGGGCATGGGGCCTTGCATTCGACCAGTGCAAGAACGGCGTCCAGATGTCACAGATGTTCCTGATCCTCGCTTCCATGTGCGGCAGCGTCGACGTCCCTGGCGGAATCACCCTTGGACCCCCGGCTGCACTCCTTGGCAAGTGGCGTATGGAGCAGCGTTCATTCCTGTCTGACGAACTGTGGTCAAAGCGCATCGGCGCTGCAGAGTGGCCTGGCCTTTCAACTGGTATGGCAACGACCCATCCCGACGCGACTCTCGACACCCTCGAGACCGGCGAGCCTTATGCGCTCAAAATGGGTTGGTTCAACAGCTCCAACCTCCTCACCCCGACCTGCTGTGCTCAGCCGAAGCGTTGGCATGACGCCATCATCAAGCTCGAGTTCGTCGTTATCCAGGACCTCTTCATGACCCCGACCGCTATGGCTGCCGGCGACATCTTCCTTCCGATGTCAACTTGGGCTGAGCATGACGGCATCGTCATCACCCACTATGGCCGTAACTGCATCTTCATGGGCCCCATGAACAAGGCGCTGAATGTTGGCGAGTGCAAGTCTGACGTCGAAGTCTGCATGGCTATCGGCAACCGCCTGAACCCAGAGTGGTGGCCGTGGGACAATGCCCCCGACTTCTTCGACAACCAGCTCAAAGACATCAACATGACCTTTGACCAGCTGCGTGAAGACGGCTTCTATCAGCCTGGCTACACCTACCGTAAGCACGAGAAGGGTCTGCTCCGCTTTGACGGCGAGCCTGGATTCAACACCGTTACCGGTCAAGTTGAGTTCTATTCAACCCTGTATGGCGCTTGGGGCGAAGATCCGCTGCCTTACTACCAAGAGCCTGACTACACCCAGATCAGCAAGCCTGAGCTTGCCTCTGAGTACCCACTGCTTATGACCACTGGTGCTCGTAAGTACTCCTCTTTCCATTCAGAGCATCGCCAGGTTCCGTCACTGCGTGCTATCGATCCATGGCCGGTAGTCGAGGTTCATCCTGTACAGGCTGCTGAGTATGGTCTCGTCAATGGCGATTGGGCTGAGGTCTACAACATGTTCGGTGAGGCCCGTTTCAAGGTTCTCGTTACTCCGACCATCCTTGAAGGCTGCATCCACTGCGTACATGGCTGGTGGTTCCCTGAGCAGGACGGCGAAGAGCCCAACCTCTTTGGCGTATGGAAGTCCAACACCAACTCTCTCATACCGCACTTCAACGTCGGTATCCTCGGATTCGGTGCACCGTACAAGAGCATCATGGTTCAGATTAAGCAAGTCAAGAGCCTTAACGATTAATAGGAAAGTGAGATCGATATGAGCGAGAAACAATACGGCCTGTTGGTCGATTACAAGTACTTCTCTGGCAACCATGCTGCCGAGATCGCCTGTAAAGAAGAAATGGGCCTTCCCGTCGACCAGTATGGCATCAAAGAAGTACAGATTGGCCCCTTCAAGATCGGCGACGGCGTCGATGGCGAAGACTGGGATTGGTTCTATCTTCCTGTTCCTACCGAGCATTTCTCACGCTTCTGGGGCGACGGCGGCAACGGCGGTACCCCTCTGGCAGTGACTGTCGAAGAATCGGCATCTCTGGTTTATGGCCCCATCGAAGAGCTTTGTGCGAAGCTTCCTTCATATGGCCACAAAGCATGTCTCTTTTTGCTATAATTTAGACAAAAGGCCGCCGGTAACGCGGCGGCCAAACCTTTGACTGGAGGGAGAAATAATGAATAGGGAAGAATTCCTTGACCTTGAACTTGATGATCAGATTGCTTATCTGAACAGCCAGTGCGAAGCTGGTAAAGGTATCAACGACATCTCAGCTGAAATCAGTATGGATCAGCGCGAGATGGGCAAATTCGGTATCTATTTCGTCAAGGACCGCTTCATGGGCAAGCCCATGCGCGGATACCAAACCGCTAAGCGCAGCGGCAACGAAGTTACCAAATTTGACGGTGCAGAAGTACTCGAAGAGAGCAAAGGCGCCAAGCTGTAGGCAACACGCATTAGCGTAAGTACCTACGTGTTATATGCACATCATGAAGGGTCCATGTATCGAAAGATTAATGGGCCCTTCATATATCGTTTATCAGGCGATAGCTTGTTTTTTACGACTATTCCTTCCCTGAATTACAGGTATGTGTATACTCAGAGGCGAACAAACAATAGGGACTCAGGAGATGAAATGACGCAACTTTCCGAAAAGCAAGAACTTATCCTTTACCGTCTAGCCATTCGCCAAGATGAGCAAAGCCGGGAGACCGCCCATGTGCGCATGGTCGAGCTCGAAACGTCTGAGTTGTACCAAGAGCTTTTAGAATCGGAGTACCTCACCTTCAGTAAGTTCGGCGAAGGCGATAAGGCGATAGCTCAGCTTATTGTCACGCTCAAAGGGGAGCGGTATTGCTGTGACAATTTGGACAAGTTGACTCAACTCGACAAGGAAACCTGGGTAAAGTGCATGCCTAACGTCAACTAACGTTAGAGTATGTTCGGGATCAAGGAACTTACGAATGTGTTGGTCATGTAATGCGATTTGCGGTGGTTGCAGGCCGCCTCGAAAGAGGCCTGTAAAATGCCCTGAATGCGGGATGTACAATGTATACGATATCGAGCCGGGCATGGAGGACAAGCATTGCCAGAAATGCGGGATCGATTTGACAGCCCTCGCAATTCCAGAGCCACTGCTCTGCAACTTATGCGGCGAGATGTGCTACAACCCATGCCGGAAAGCCACTGCTGAGACAAGCGATGGCCCTCAGGCATGTATGATGCGTGTGGCTGAGCCGCTCATCACCAAAACAGGATAAAGGTGAGCAAAAACGAAGACCAACCGCCAATAATCGGGTAGAATATACAGGCTGCCATCCTGGATTATCTTCGGATATTTGTGGCAACGAACAATGTATATGCCCGAAGCGGCAATTGACAACAGAGCTCTGCGGCTACCAAGCTGCTTAGTGAGATGGGTTTTCAGCCCGTCGAAAAAGGAAAGGCGCCATGACCGTGGCGCACGAATGAGAAGCGTAGCTAGCGCGTTTTCTCAAAAGGAGGTTACCTATGTGTTTTAGACCATCAGATGCATCAGCAGAGGGACCATCAACTTGTCCTGAATGCGGAAAGACGCTTCAGAGCCTTGGTGGAGTCCAACTGCCGAAGTGTCCATTCTGCAAGGCTGACTTGACGGCCGGCGCGGCTCCTGCTGCCCCTGGCGCACCTGGAGCTCCTGCAGCCCCTGGCGCCCCGAAGGCTCCGGGCGCACCTGCAGCTCCTGGCGCACCTAAGGCTCCGGGCGAATAGCTTACGTCTAGTTCTCCTATCGGGGAATGAAGCTAAACCAAGACTGTTCCTGAGTTCCTTTCTCAGGGTTCAGCAAACTAAAATACCGCATCTTTCGGGATGCGGTATTTTATGTATACGGACGGTCGCAAAAATATGGCTCGA
>JAVBQH010000134.1:0-16308 GCA_031549175.1 Raoultibacter sp. | reverse complement strand
GGATCAGGGCGATGTCAACGTCTCCCCGGACAAGTGCGGGAAGTATCTCGTCTGCTGTGCCGACGATGCTGAAACGATAGCTGTTGTCGAAGTTGGAAGGGTTTTCTTGCGATGCATGGATGAAGTTTGCGATGCCAATCGAGGTCGGGCCTTTCAGAGAGGCCACGCGAACCTCGACCGGCGGGACGGCCGGTGCGTTTTGCGGTTGGGCAGAGGCCTGGCCGCCCGAAGCCGCACAGCCGCCGAGTATTGCCGCAATGAGGCAGGCTGCGACAATGCCCATAAAGGCGGCGAAAGCCTTTGTGCCAAGCCGCTTGTTTGCTGTGGAACCATACATAGAGGGTCTCCTTGTTCAGGCGCCGCACCTCGGATATCAGCTGCGAAATATGTGCTCACATGGCGTTTGTTCGATCTTGTAAGATACCAAGTGTACCAGAGGCGACCGGCTCCGAGCACTTCGAAGCACGCATAATATGCCAGGGCGCCAAGCCATTAAATCACCCGATGCTTTGCCGCGCCGTTTCGACCTGAGGCCAAATTCAGGCTCGGCCCCAAGTATCTGCCGGCGCAATACAGGTATTTTCCTACTGGAAAAGTGTGTTGCAGTTTTTGTGTCCTGCATGATTCCACTGCTTCCATGAATGGCTATCTGGCTGTTTATAAGGTAAAATTCATGGTGCATAAATAGGTATTAAATGGCTTTTGGGGTTTTGTACGGCAAGTAACCGGGATGGCAGAAATGCTCTTAAGGAAAAACAAGGACGGCTTCACCATAGGGGAGCTATTGCTTACGGTGGCAATAGTCGTTATCCTTGCGGCCATCGCCCTTCCCATGATTTCCAACATCCAGAAAAACATGAAGCTCACTGAGCTTGATTCCGCCGCCCACCAAATTGCTAATGCTGCGCAAAACCAGATGACCGGCATGAAGGTATCCGGGGGATGGATGGGAATGCTCGACGACCCGGCAAAAAGCGATACCTACAAAAACCAGAAGGCGAAAGGCATTCCAAGTGGCCTCGACCAGGGCGACCTGTATTACCTGACGGCGACCCAGGCGCGAGAAAACAACGTGCTCCCCTGGGGAGCAGTGGAAGAAGCGGTGTGGAGAAGCGATTTCATCATCGAGTACTCCCGTTCGACTGCAACCGTGAACGCCGTCTTCTATGCCGACGGCCGGGGGTCGGTGTTCAACAACGCCCCCGCTACGACCCATGCGGCGGAAAACTACTACAAGGCGATGACAAGCCCCTCGCAGCGCGAGCGTACTGCCCGCGCCGACGCAAATCCCCCCATTGGCTATTTTGCCGGGAAGCTGGCAGGCGCCACGAACACCGTGGCCTTGTCAAACCCGTTGATTTTCGTAAGCGGTGCCGGTCAGCTTTGCATTGAGAACAAAAACCTTGCGGGGGAGAACCCTTGGGAAACAACTTCGGTCTTGAGCTTCACCTTCACCAACGTCACCGAGGGTAAAGACCCCGTTGATATCAGCGTGAAGAAGATCGAAGGCCCGGAAGGCGATAACCCGTCCTTCTATACGGTGTCGTCAACCCGTGCGGCAGAAGAACTCCAGCTGAACAATGACGACATGGCCTTCTTCGGATTGACGTCGCGCAATACTGAAGCAACCAGCGATGAAGACGTGTTCAGCTTCAATTTGGACGTCCTGATGAATATCCTTGCGGATTCCGGGGACCCTGACTTTGCCGACCTTGCCACGAAGTTCGGGTTGGGCGACCAACTGCAGGTCGATGCCCAGATAGTCACAGCCGAAGGAGAGCGGAAGTGCGAGCCTGCCCGGGCTACCGCCTTCATCCAATGGCCTGAGCCGACCTCGGTCATCGGGGTCTATGTTACCAACCCGCACCTCGACAACACCGCACCCGCCCCCCACATAACGGGCACCTACACGAGCCCCGAGACGAAGCTGCTTGCAGACACCCTCGATCCTCCTGTAACGGGAATCGCCCTGACCCCGGACAAGAAGCGGTACGGGATCACCACCACGCCCCAGCAGTTGATCAGCGAGAACGGCGAATCGGCGGCACAGAACTATTCAGGCGGCTATGTTGACCTCAAGGAGGCCGCCGCGCAGAAAACCTATGTCCGCACGACCGTTGGCAGCTACACCTCGTCAAATACGCATGCATATCAGATCAACGAGATATGGATCAACAGGACGCTTGTCGGATACCTGCAAAACAATGCCTGGGTATGGTCGGGGCCAGCCGGAGCTCAGTTTGCCACCGCGGTCTCGGGGATTGCTGCAGGCCAAAATACAGATGGCGTCACGACCTTCCTCATCGACGTCCGGGTCTTCGAGAACGCTATGGGTTCGACGAACGTTGCAGACGGGAACGGGGCCTATGCGATATATGTCCGCACGGCACCGCGGCTGTCTGAAGTCCAGGGCTTCTACGACTACCATGCCGACGTGACTGGGAATGTCTTCAACAGTTGGTCATCGGTGAATTCCGACACCAATGCGCGCGACAGCGGCGGCGCACTCGCTCGCCGGGCCTTCGAAGGCGAGTTCGGTGCTTCATCGGCGGTGGCGTCATGGACGATTGCCCAACGGCAGGGGAGCGATGTAGCCTCAGGCGTGCGTGATTACCCCGACGATCCAAGCAGCGCGCGGGTCTATTACGCGATGACACCCGCCCTCGGTTTTGGCGGGTCGCTGACAGAGGGGACAGGGTCTGAGCTGCGCAATGCCGCCCTTTGGCACTATCCAAGGAACGGAACCACCTACCCGCGGGCCATGGTGCGCGAAGCGCGCGACGGCAACAGCCTCCACATGGGGCAGCGGGGAACCGCAGACTTTTCCATCCCCATATCCCGTGACGAGCTGTTCTACCGGGTGCTGCGCTATTACCTGGAAGACGGGGTCACGCCTGCCGGCAAGCCTTTGCAATACATCCCCTATAGCGTGCAGAATACCGACGGGTATGCGGAAACCGCTACCAAACTGGCTGACAAGCTTGTAGATGAAGGCGGAAAACAGGTCAAATACATTTGTGTCGGTTGGGAAACCAACGATACCTACAACCACGGCTCAAACCCCTTGAGGGTGGCGGGATCAACCAAGATCGGCACATACGATGCGAACCTGGCGTACGGGGCCGTCGACCTTCGAGCGAAGTATGTCCGCGCAGGCGTCGGCATCATGTACCTGGAATTCGGTTCTGACGGAGCGATGACGGGCTATTCCGGCTATGTGTACAACGAGCAGCGCAACGAAAGCCTTCCAAGCAACAACAGCCTTGTTGACTGGGGATACTATGCCCTTGTGTCTGCCGAGAACGACCCGGACTACTATCCGATCGTGACGGCAGGCGGCCATACTCTGAGCCTTGGAGAAACCAAGACGGTCACCATTGGGGGGAATAATTACCGGGCGTACCGGCTTGTTTATACGGCGGCCCAAGAGGGAGACCTTCTGGGCAATCCGAGCTATTCTGGAACCGCCTTCACCAACGATGGGCCACAGTACTCATGCAGGCTCAACGGCGTGAACGACCCCGATGAGCATTGGGAATACTATGTCGGCATCTTCTTCGGTGCCAGCGTCACCCAAAGCAAAGCCACGATGAGCGGATGGGGAGACAAAGCAACGCCCTTCCAAGTCCGTGCCGCCGATCAGATGAGATGCTACCTTAGATTTATTGGGCCTTCGGCAAACAATCGCAGGGTTAAAGAACTGAGGCTTCAAGGGTCATATCAGCTTCAGACCCACGATGTCGATATGGGTGTGATTACCGCTACGGGGAAACGTGCGGATGCGGGCTTCTCTTTGGGTGGATACAACGGAAACAACTTCCACATAAAGAATTACAAACTGAACAAAGGTGGCGATCAGGCTCCCAACAATGTCGGACTCTGGCCTTCAGCAAACGGCGTTACTTTCGAGAATATATATATAACAGACCTTGTCGATTCTCACCTTGTCGATCCGAAGATGGGAAGTCCTAATGAAATGCCTAAAGAACAGAATGCGACAGGCATAGGAATACTTGTCGGGGCAATGGGTGATTCGACCGTTTATCCTCAGGTATTCTCCAATTGCCACATAATTGGAGGGGGCTCTTCCGGCGGGCGCACGCAGCTTACGGTCAATGTCCCAGGTGGACTCCTTGGAGCCATTCAGCCAGGCCCGACTTACGGCAATCTCTGGCTCGGGTGCTCTGCCGGCGGGTTTGTCGGATCAACTACGGGCTCGAATCAAATGCGAGGGTCATTGTTTACAAACTGCAGTGTTGAAAACGTCGATATGGCAGTCAACGTCATCAACGTCAATGGCCAGGCGGCAGGTTTGTATGTAGGAGGATTTGCGGGGGCTACCAGAAACAGCGGTTTCCTCTCAGACACTGTTACGACTCCGGCGAACGTTACGGCAAGCAACTCTTCGATGACGGTGAGCATTGCCGGCAATATCAGCAATGTTGGCACAACGGTACAAATGGGCGGTGTAATCGGCCATTACGAATACCAGAAGTACTTTGTTGACAATAACCTCCTGCCAAGTGCCTCGCGTAATGTCCATGCCACCAACATCGGGCTCTACCAAGACACCGTCAACCTGCCGCCAGCCAGCTACAACGGAGCGGCCTTTGGTTATGTGCACAATAATGGGGTGGCGCCGTTGAACGCCAGTGGCATAGCAATCAACGTCACTTATAACGGCACACCGCCTGCGAACGATGTCGGGCGGCGAGAGCCGTGATAACGCGTTTGCGGGCATACCTCGATACGCCAGGCAGGCCTCAGGCAAAAAGGCCTGGCCTGCTGCGCGACACCGCGGGCGCATCGCTTGTCATCGCGCTCGTGTTCTTCCTAATCTGTGCGGTGATCGGCTCGGTCGTCATCACGGCGGCCACGGTCAACACCAAGGCAGCCGCGTCTTATCGCACGAATCAGCAAGATGAATACACCATGAGCAGCGCCGTAAACCTCTTCGGAACGCAGCTGCAGAAAGACGCAATTGCAAACTGGGATCACTCAACCGGGCAGCCGACACCGGTAGGCACGTACTCGGGTACGGCTTTCTTCAAAGAGCTCTTTGAAAGCTATGAAGATGAAATCTGGGCTGCACATGAAAACGGGGCCCCGTTTATCATCGACGAGCCTTTCAAGATCGAGGCGCCCTCCGAGGCTCCTTCGATGGCCGATGTGTATGCGATGGTCGTCATCGACCGCGACCTCAATATAACGGCCACGCTTTCGCTCAGTTCGCAGATGGAGGCGAAATCGCCCTTCAACCAGACGGTGAGCATCCAAAGCATGCCGACGTATAACAACAAAGGGCAGTTGACGAAGGTGACCTGGAAGGCGCCGGTGATCACCAGCCAAGGCACCGGCCCGCAAACGGTCGGCTACGCGCCGAGTGCAGATGGCGCGCTCCGCAATGCGGCGGGGGGTGTCGCATGAGGCCCATGCTGAAAAAACTGAGGGGTACTGCAGGCGATACGATGGTCGAGGTGCTTGTCGCGATCCTTATCGCCGCGCTTGGCGCCGCCCTTCTGGCAACCATGGTGATGACTTCAACAAATGTGGTCTCTACCAGCAAAAAGGAAATAAACAAGACCTATGCTGCAGCAAACGCGATTGCCCAAAACGCCTTAACGGACTCCGGGGAGGTCACCATATCGGGCGGCGGTATGGGTGGTACCTATGACATTGTCGTCTCCATTTCGGAGAGCGAATCGCCGGATATGCAGAACTACCGGCCAAAACCTGTTTCCTGGTTGCCCGACGATGAGCCTGGCATAACAGGGGAGGTCAGCGCATGAGGCGCCGGCCATTGACATACCGGACAGCCGATGCCTCGAAGCTTCAGGGAAGCAGGCTTATGCGGCGCCTGCGTGACACCCGGGGCGCATTCCTTGCAGAGCACCTGATGAGCGTTATCTTCATCGGCCTGCTCTGCGTTGCGATCTCCGCCGGGATCGGGGCGGCACTCAGCTCGTATCGGGGCGTCACGCAAGCGACCGATGCGAACATGCTGCTCTCACGAAGCATCGAGGCGGTCAAATACGAGCTCGACTATTCCCTTAGCCCACCGGCCCCCTTCGGTAGCTATGCAGCTTATGTGAGCCCTACTACGCATACCAACGTGCAGTTGAGCAGCGATGATCGAGGCATTATTTTGAAAGGTGAAGGCATAGGCCAGGATGGGGCAGACAGTCTCGTGTTGGTTCCTTCGACAAACGGCCTGAGTCACAAGATTGTCTTCATGCAGTCAGGCGGAACCTTCGTTTTCCAAATCGAAATCTATCAGCAAGGCACTCTTGTGGAATCGCAGAATATCGTAGTCAATCGAGTTATGGGATAATGGCCTCGGGGATTTTTTGAATGAAAGGGTGCGGGGTAAGAGTCGATGGCATATAAACGTCTAGGGGATCTTCTCATTGATGCCGGCCTGGTAGATGAAGACCAGGTTCAAAAGGCAGTGGCTTTACAAGAGGGCACCAACCGCCGTCTTGGAGAAGTGATGATCGAAGAAGGGATCATCACTTCCGCGCAGTTGATCGAAGCACTGCAGATACAGCTCGGCATCGAGTTCGTCGACCTTTCGAAAGTTGATATCGATCCGGAAATGAGCCAGGTAATCCCTAAGAATGTCGCCCGGAACTACAACGTCATTCCCGTGAAGGCGACGCCTGATGAGGTCTACCTCGCCATGGATGACCCACTGAACTTCTATGCGACAGAAGCGGTCAAGGCGGCCACCCGCAAGCGCGTCGTCCCCATGGTCGCGACCCACGACGCCATTGTTCGCGCCATCATGTCCCTTTATGGCAACGAGGGCGCCGCCCGGGCGATTGAAGAGATGAAGCGGGATGTAAAAACCTCCGATGACTCGTCCTTTACCACTTCGAAGCTCGGCGAGGAAGCTGACGCGCAAAGCGCCCCCACGGTTCGCCTTGTCAACAGCATCATCGAGCGTGCGGCGACCGAGCGGGCAAGCGACATCCACCTTGAGCCGCGGGAAGAGGCCTTGACGGTGCGGATGCGCATCGACGGCATACTCCGTTCGATACTCGACGTGCCGAAGGAGTTGCAGGCAAGCGTGATATCGCGCCTTAAGGTTATGGGCGGCATGAACACTTCGGAGCGCCGCATCCCGCAAGACGGGCGCACCAATATCCGCATCAAGAAACAAGACATCGACCTGCGTATCAACACCTTGCCCACCATCCATGGCGAATCCCTTGTAATCCGCCTGCTCGACAAGGACGAGCAGCTGCTCGAAGCGTCAGGCATCGGCCTTGTCGGTGATGACCTTGTAAAATACAAGAAGCTGATCAACACGAACAACGGCGTGGTGCTGATCGTCGGCCCGACCGGTTCAGGCAAAAGCTCGACAATGTACACCATGATCCGCGAGCTGAACAGCGAATCGGTGAACCTGCTGACCCTGGAAGACCCGGTCGAATACAATATCGACGGGATCAACCAGGTCCAAATCAACGAAAAGGTCGGTATGACCTTCGCAAGCGGACTCCGGGCGATCCTGCGTCAGGACCCTGATATCGTGGCGGTCGGCGAGATCCGCGACGGCGAGACCGCCGAGATCGCTATCAGGGCTGCCATCACCGGCCACCTGGTGCTCTCAACGGTCCATACCTTCGACGCGCCTTCGACGATCGATCGTCTGGTCGACATCGGGGTCGAGCCCTACCTCATCGCAAGCGGCGTACGGGGAATCATTTCCCAGCGCCTGGTGAGGAAGATCTGCCCCCATTGCCGTGAGGCCTATACCCCTGATGTCGAGGAATTCGAGGCCTTGGGCTTGCAACCCGATCCCTCCATCTCTTTCTATCGGGGCAAAGGCTGCCCGATGTGCTTCAACGCCGGATATCGGGGGCGGACCGGAGTGTTTGAGATACTGATCATCAACCGCGCGCTGCGCCAGGCCATCACAGAGGGCGCTACGCGTGAGACCCTTCAAAAAGTCATCACCGCTTCGGGCGATTTCAGCAGCATCCTTGATGGGTGCAGAAGGCTGGTCCTCGAAGGCACGATTACACTCGACGAAGCCCGCAAGACGATCACCTCGATGGAGTAGGCATGGATGTTGAGAAGCTCATAGAACACGCCCACATGCAAGGTGCCTCGGACATCCATCTTGTCTGCGGACTTCCGCCGAAGTTCAGGGTGAACGGGACCTTGGTCTCCGCCACCGACACCGCCTTGACCCACGAGGATTGCGAGGCGGTGGCACAAGAGCTGGCGGGAGAGCGCTTCAGGCAAGTCGAGCATATCGGCGAGCTTGACCTGGCCAAGACGATTGCCGGCGTGCGTGTGCGTGTCAACCTCTTTCGCGCCCAGGGGCATATCAATGCCGCCCTGCGCCTCTTATCCGACGTGATTCCCCCACTTGAATCCCTCGGACTGCCACCTGCGGTCATGGAATTCCCGCGCCTGCAGCGGGGCATCATCGTGGTCACGGGCGAGACGGGCAGCGGCAAGTCCACCACCTTGGCGGCGCTCATCGACTCGATCAACAAAACCCGGGCCGAGAACATCATTACGATGGAAGACCCGGTGGAATACATCTACACCCCCGACAAGTCGATCATTTCCCAGCGCGAGATCGGCAACGATACCGAAAGCTACCATGGTGCCCTGCGTGCGGTCTTGCGTGAAGACCCCGATATCATCCTTATCGGCGAGATGAGGGACCTCGACACCATCCAAACCGCCTTGACGGCGGCCGAGACCGGCCACCTGGTGCTTGCGACCTTGCACACCAAGTCTGCCGCCGATTCAATCGACCGCATGGTGGACGTGTTCCCCGAGGGTCTGCAGCGCCAAATCAGGATGCAGCTTTCGACCTGCTTGGAGGCCGTGCTTTCCCAACAACTGCTGCCCAGGCGCGACGGTTCCGGGCGGGTGCTTGCCTGTGAGCTCATGATGGTGACCCCCGCGATCCGCAACCTCATACGTGAAGGGAAGACCCCGCAGATCGCAAGCTCGATGGCAACCTCCGCGGCAGTCGGGAGCGTGACCATGGACAATATGCTGATCAAGCTTTTCAAAGATCGCCTGATCGACGGCCGCACTGCAGGTGAAGCCGCCCATGATTACGACTATGTGAGAAAGAATGTTTCCTGATGTCTACCTTTGCCTACACAGGGGTTTCTGAGACAGGTGCGCCGGTCAAGGGCGTTGTCGAGGCCTTTGACGAACTCGAGGCAATGGAGCAGGCGCGCGAGCTTTGCCGCGTCGTCCAAAGCGTCGTCCCCGTGCGCGAGAAGACGAGTATCCTGTCGATGGATATCGGCAAGCCCCGGGTGAAGCCGAAGAACATCGCGATCCTATGCTCCCAGTTCTCGATCATCATGAAAGCGGGGATGCCGATCTCCCGCGCGGCACACCTTGTCGCAGACCAGACGAACGACAAGTACCTGAAGAAAGTCGTCAGCTTAGTGGCAGAAGACGTCTCTGCGGGACACGGACTTGCCGATAGCTTCGAGAACAAGGGGGAGCATCTTCCCCGGGTGTTTACGGAGACCATTCGCGCTGGCGAGGAAAGCGGGCATCTGACCGAGAGCTTCGACCGCCTCCATTCATATTACGACAAGCGCTCAAAGATCGCCGCAAAGGTTGCGGGGGCTTTGACCTATCCGATATTCGTACTGATCATCGCTGTGGTCGTGGTGGCCGTCATGATGGTGATGGTGATCCCGGCGATTGCCGGCCTCGTCTCTTCCCTGGGGGCAGAGATGCCGGCAATCACCCAGTTCCTGATCAACACATCGGCCTGGGTATCGCAAAATATCCTCTGGATAATCATCGTTCTCCTGTTGGTCATAGTCGGCATCAATCTGTTTCGCCGACGGGAGCAGGGCAAAGTTTTCTTCTCGACCCTGCAGATGAACCTGCCGGTCATAGGACCCATTGCCGTGTATGCAGGGGCGGCGAGCTTCGCCAATACCATGGCCACCCTGATTGCGGCAGGTCTGCCCATGACCAAGGCGGTGCAGGTAACGAGCCGCGTCATGACCAACCATGTGCTTGCAAAAGACGTCGGTCGCATGGAGGCAGGCCTCGAAGAGGGCAAGACCTTGGGCGAGTGCATGGAGGATTGCAAGTACTTCCCGAAGACGCTTGTCGAGATGTGCTCGGTCGGCGAACAGACCGGCGAGCTCGAAGAGACCCTCAACACGGTCGGCGAGTTTTACGACAGCGAGACGCAGCGCGTCACCGACAAGGCGTTGTCGCTTATGGAGCCGACCCTGCTGGTGCTCATGGCGCTGTTCGCCGGGTTCATCGTGATCGCGCTCTATATGCCGATGTTCACGATGTCCGCAAGCCTGGAGGAGCACCCGAGAAAAGGGGACAGTCCCCTTTTCTCGGGTAAGAAGGTATGCGACGGTGGCACGCATTGGGATGCTATCGAGCAGATAGAAAAAGGGCAGTTTGCCATCGAAGAAAGGAAGAAGTATGAAGGAAATGATCAAGAGAATGCGGGAAGAAAAGGGCGGCTTTACCCTCGCCGAGCTGCTGATCGTGGTTGCGATCGTCATGGTCTTGGTGGCAATCGCCGTGCCGATCTTCACGGGGGCGCTGGACAAAGCCGACCAAGCTGTGCAGCAAGCCGACATTCGTGCAGTCAAGGCGGCCGCAGCAACTGAGATATTGTTAGAAGGCAGGACGGGCACGGCATGGAACGCCAATGCCACCGTAGACAAGAATGGGAATATGGGGCCTGTCACTATTGGAGACGGAGCTCTTAGCTACGATGATGTTGCGACGAAGGATCCTGGCACCGGTAGCTATTATGTAGAAGTCTCGCTTACGGCCACGGATGTCTCATAGCCGAGACTGACGAATTGCACGCATGAGTCTGACCCTTTCAGAACTTGACCCGGCAGCGGCGGCCTACCTGATAGTGGTGGCCGCCGTGCTGGGGGCGTGTTTGGGAAGCTTCATGAACTGCCTTGCGTGGCGCTCGGTCAACGGCGAGAGCATCATGCGGGGCAGAAGCCATTGTACGGAATGCGGGCACACCTTGGGCATCATCGACCTGATCCCTGTGTTCTCGTGGCTGTTGTGCAAAGGGCGGTGCCGTTATTGCAAGAAGAGGGTCTCGGCACGCTATATTGTGGTCGAGATCGTCTTGGCCTTGGTGTTTGTGCTGATCGTCATTGTGTATGGCATCAGCATCCAAAGCCTTGCCTACGCAGCGTTGGCCTGCGTGCTCTGCGGTGTGACCTTGGTGGACCTCGATAGCTATACGATACCGAACGGGTTCGTTATTGCAGGTGTCGTGGTGTGGGTGCTCAGCGTGTGGTTTATGCAGGTGCCGAATGTGGGATTTGGCCCGGGCACCCTCTTCGCCGGAGCATTGGGCTACGGGTTTGCGGCGGTTTTGGTGGACGGCTTGGTCGGGGCCTTTGCGGTCGGAGGCGGCCTGCTGCTGTTCTCGCTGCTGTTTGACAAGCTTACCGGCAGGCAGTCGCTCGGGGGAGGCGATGTGAAGCTCCTCTTCGTCGTGGGGTTGTTCCTCGGCCTGCTTGGGGGATTGCTCAACTTGCTGTTGTCGTGCGTGTTGGGTCTGGTGTTTGCGTTTGTCCAGGCGTTTTTGAGGCATCGTCCTTCGGATCAGGAACAGGGTTCTGAAGGCGGTACGAAAGAAAGCATCAGGACAAGGGCATTTCCCTTTGGTCCGGCCATCTCGGTTGCCACTATGGTGACGCTGTTGGTCGGGTGGCCTATGCTGACGTGGTATTTCGAGCTGTTTATATGATGGGGCAATGGATATTGTATTCAAGGAAAGAGCTGTTAGATGGGTAAAACATATACAGGAATCGACATCGGAAGCCATTCGATAAAGCTTGCCGTGTGCGATGGTGCCGAGGTCAAGACCTTGGTCTCGGAGATGGTTCCCGTCGGCCTTGTGGCAGAAGGCCGCATCACAAGCTTCGATGCCATGTCCGACTTCATCAAGGAGGCCTGCCAGCAGGTTCCGGGGCTCGCGAAGGAAGTCGCCTGCGTCATTCCCAAGGCCAACGCCTTGACGCGCCGGCTGCATATGCCGGCCATGACGCGTAAGGAGCTTGCCTTGAATCTGCCCTACGAGTTCCGCGACTATGTCTCGCAGGGGAAAGACAAGTTCTCCTATGACTACGCGGTGCTCGGCAGCCAGCTCGATGCCGAAGGGAGACCTGAGAGCTTCGACCTCCTTGCGGTCGCCATGCAGAAGGAGACCCTGACCGACTATACCGAGATGTTCAAGCGTATCAACATGAAGCTGCAGATCGCCTTGCCCGAGGCTGCCGCCTTGCAAAACCTCGTCGGAGGGAACCCCGCTGCCGCCCAGAACTGCTGCGTCCTCGATCTGTCGAGCAACGGTACCCATCTGCACTTCTTCCTGAACGGCACTTATGATGTCTTGCGCCAGATCGAGCTCGGCTGTGCAGACATCGATCGAGCCATTGCGGCCGAATATAATATCGATGAGCACATAGCCGCTGAATACAAGCACAACAACTTCGAAGGCGCCTTGGAAAAGGAATCGGTGCAAAACGTCTTCAACATGATTGCCGTCGAGGTCGGGCGGGCGTTGAGCTTCTACGGGTTCAGCAACCCCGATACCGACATCGAAACCGTGTATTATTGTGGGGGAGGATCCCAGGTCAAAGGACTTATCGAAGAGATATCATCGCATACCGGCGTCGTGTTGAGAGACATCGCCGAGATCATGCCTCCGACAGCAGGGGACCGGGCCTTATTGACGGCATGCCCCTTTGCTGTTGGCGCGACCATGGAATAGAGGGCGTAATGGTGGATTTGAAAAAAGAGATATCCTTGGATTTTTTGAAGGGCGGTCAAAGCGGCAAGGACGACTACCCGACGAAAACGCATATCAATCTGGTTTCGCCGGAAGCTGTCAGAAAATCGACGACGGTGGAAATCGCCTTGTTCGTCGTCTTCTTGGTGCTGTTCGCCATTTTCGTTAAATTCGCGATCTTCGACCCTATCATGGGCGCGACTGCAAGCGCAGACCGCGTCGCCCATGCCGAGACGCAGCTGCAGCAGCTCAAGGCGTCAAACGGCAATTATGCAGAGTTGAGCGAGGAATACGCCCACCTTGTCATCCCCGACCTCACCGATGAGGAGAGGAACCTGGTCGACCGCGATGCCGTACTTGACCTGCTGCGTACCAAGGTGATGGGCACGGCAAACCTTTCCTCGGTCAAAGTGGTCGGCAACACGATAAACGCCACCTGCATCGGTGTGCAGCTGCAGGATATCTCGACCATGGTCCATAACCTCGAATCGGATCCCCGCGTCTCGCATGTAACGGTGTCGACGGCGCAAAGCAAGGACGGACATAACGCCACTGCCACCATTGAGATCGTGATGAAAGGAGCCCTCGATGCCTAGTTCGATTTTGAAGCGCTCCTTCACCAAGCGCGAAAAGATAATGTTTCTTGTGCTTGCGATCATCGTGATCATCGCGGCCTACTATTTCCTGGTGGCCAAGAACGTGTCCGACATCAAGACAGCGAACGATGCTCGCTACCAGGAATTACAGGTGCAGATCGAGGCACAGCAGAAGATATCGGCGAACCTTGCGAAGATGAAGAAAGAGCTCGAAGGCAGCAACGGTGTGCAAAGCCTCTCCTATGTCGCAAGCTATGACAACGTGAAAAACGAGCTGGACGAGCTTAACAGCATCCTCTCAGGGACTTCGAACTACAACGTGACCTTCGACCAGCCGGTGCTCAGCGGGCAGACGGTGCGAAGAAACGTCAAGCTGACCTTCAGCACGGGTGATTACGACTCGGCGATCGCCCTGGTGGAGAAGCTGCAGAATGGGAGGTACCGCTGCGAGATCGCCGATATGAGCCTCACGGGGAAGATGCTTGCAAGCGGAAAAGCCGAAAGCGTTTCCGGTACCCTGAACCTTGTCTTCTACGAGACCACCAAAGGGTCGACGAACCTGAGCGGGCTTGCCACAAAGGATTCGACGAAGAAGTAGGGGTTGCGTGCCGGTTAGTTCCTGCGGAACCGCACGTTGCACATGCCTTCGTCGTCCTGGAATATCTCCATGTCGCCGTGGCGTTTTTTGATCGCCTCTACCGCATGCTTGACCAACGTGCTGGTGACCACCTTGCCAACGCCCCCTGGCACCGGGGTGATCGCCGCAACCGTATCCTTCACCTTGTCGAAGTCGACGTCGCCCACCATGATGTTATCGCCGATGAAATTCGTTCCCACATCGATAACGGTCTGGCCAGGCGAAAAATATTCGCTGCCAAAGACCTGGGGCGACCCGACGCACGATATGACGATCTCGGCCTTACGGATGAGCTCGTCCAAGCGCTCGGTCTGCGAATGGGCGATCGTCACGGTGGCGTTGCGCCCCAGCAAAAGCATCGCCACGGGGCGGCCGACCGCCAGGCTCCGGCCTACCACGACAACCTCCTTGCCGTTGAGATCGTAGCCGAAGTGGTCGAGTATCTCGATGCAGGCCTGCGCGGTGCAAGGTAGGTATCCGGTCTCGTTCCCGACGAACATCCTGCCGAGGGACACGTCGTTGACGCCGTCGACGTCTTTTTGCGGATCGAGCATATTGCGGGCCTTGTCCTCGTTGAGGTGGGCCGGCAAAGGGCGGCACATCAAAACGCCGTGGAGCAAAGGATCCTCGTTGAGTTTTTTCAAGGTGACCAAGAGGTCGCGCTGCGTGGCATCTTCAGGCAAGACAACGTTTTGCACCTCGACGCCGACCCGCTGGGCGCATTCGATGACGCGCCGCTCGAACAGCATGTTCCCGCTGTGGTCCCCCGCGCGCACGATAGCAAGCGTGGGGACAATGCCCAGGTCCTGCAAGCATTCGAGCTCAGAGAACAAGCGGCCTTCCATAGCCTGGGCGACTTCTGCCCCCTCCAAGATCTTCGCTGTCATAAAAGCCTTCTTTCCTCTCAAAGTGGGACAAAAGGGTCTGTCCCTTTTGTCCCACGTGCGCTCAGTTGCTGTGTGACTTGTGGGCCTCAAGGGCCTTTGCCACGTGGAGGTATTTCTCCGACTTCTCGCTTAGGGGCTTGCCGAAGTACTCGTCGTAGACCTGCGTAATGGCCGGGTTTTCATGGCTGAAACGGATCCGTGTCTTTTCGTCGAGCCCGGTCAGTATCTTGCTGCGTGGAATAGTGAGCTCCTGGTTATGCCGGATGGTCTGTCCGCCGCCGCCGGCGCAGCCGCCAGGACATGCCATGACCTCGACAAAATCGCACTCGACCTCGCCTTTGTCGAGCGCATCCAAAAGACGCTCGGTGTTCCCCAGCCCGCTGACCACGATGACCCGCACTGTCGCTCCGGCGATTTCGAGGGTCTTGCTTTGCCACCCCTGCCTCGAATCGATGACTTCAAGGGGGCCGAGCTCGGGGTTTTCACCGGTGAGGACGAAGTGTGCCGTACGGAGCGCAGCCTCGGTGACGCCGCCGGACACGCCGAAGATCACGCCGGCGCCGGAAGCGGCACCGAAGGGCTTGTCCCACTCGGCCTCTTCAAGGTTGCGCGGGTCGATCGCACGCAGGTTTGAGGCCACCGCGAACTCGCGCACGGTCAACACGGCATCCACATCGCGCATGCCGGGCTGGCTGAAGTAGTCGGGGTTTTCGGCCTCGTTCTTCTTCGCCATGCAGGGCATGATGGAAACATAGAAGATGTTCTCGGGGTCGACGCCGAGCTTCTCGGCAAAATAGCTCTTCGCCACGGCACCGAACATCTGCTGCGGCGATTTTGCGCTGGAAAGCTGCGGGAAGATTTCGGGGTGCTTGCTATGGACGACGCGCAGCCAGCCAGGGCAGCACGAGGTGAACATCGGCCACTCGTGGTCTTCCTTATGGGTGAAGCGATCCAGGAACTCGTTCGCCTCCTCCATGATGGTGAGGTCGGCGGCGAAATCAGTGTCGAACACGAAGTTGAAGCCCATCATCTTCAGCGTTGCAGCCATTTTGCCGACCGTTGCCTCTTCGGGCGTGAGGCCGATGTCGTCGCCCCATGACGCACGTACCGCAGGGGCCACGCTTGCGATGGTGATGATGTCGGGGTTGTCTATCGCGGCAAAGACCTCGTTGATGTCATCGCGCGCATGCAAGGCTCCGACCGGGCAGTTTACCACGCATTGTCCGCAGAGGGAGCATCCGGCTTGCGTAATGTCCCTGCCGCCTTCGACGCCCACATTGATGCGGTGCCCGCTGCTGACGAACTTCCATACGCCGCAATCCTGCACCTCGCTGCAAACGGCGATGCAACGCATGCATTTGATGCACTTGCTGTCGTCGCGCTGCAAGG
>JAVBQH010000047.1:0-10381 GCA_031549175.1 Raoultibacter sp. | reverse complement strand
TCGAGTATCGAGTTTGTCGGGCTTGTCTCGAACATCTGCGTGCTCTCAAACGTGGTTATCGCCAAAACCATCTGCCCCGAAGTGCCCATCATCCTTGACGCCTCGTGTACGGGCTCTTACGACCCAGACCTTCATGAGAAGAGCCTCGATGTTATGGAGGGCATCCAGATCCGGGTGACCAACCGCGCCTCGTAAACGGAGGCGGCTTTGTACCCTTGCCACGTCACGCATGGCAAGGGTACAACGCTTACCTGGGCAGGTCGATATCGTGTGCAAAGGATTCGAGGATCAGCTGGCAACGGGTCCCGATGGGGATACGGTTCTCTTCCAGGAACCGCGGTATCTCGCTGATCGAAACAGTGAAGACCTCTATGAACTCCGACGGCTCGGGATTCGGGTCTCCTGCCTTTTCGACAAGCGCATAGACGATCTGCACGCTTTCCTCTGACATGCCGGTAGACGAATAGCCCGCCTGCATCAGGGGGCGGTATGTGGGTGAGCCGTCGATAAGGTGCAGGCGATAGCCGGTCTCCTCGGACAGTTCGCGTTCGAGGCATTCAAGCAGGGCCTCGCCTGGCTCCAACAGGCCTGCCGGGAAAGCGATGCACCTGCTGTTCAGGGGATAGCGGAACTCGCTGATCAAGACAAGCTCATCATGTATGGTGCGTGGCACGATACAGACCGCATCGATCTGCTGACGCTCCTCAGTGCGGAGCAGCTCGCGTCTATAGGCATCAAGCCCTTTTCGGGACACGCTTTCATAGGTGAGAAGCGACCCGTTCGGAAGAACATATTTGAGCAGGTATTTTTTGATCCATCCGTCGCTTACCAGCTCGACATCCTGTAGAACCGGAAGCGCGTCGACTTCGTTTTGTGGCATAGCAATCCTTCCGCTGTGTGACCATAGTCTACCACCGCACGGGTGCGCCATAGGAAGGCCGACCCGCACCATTCCTTATGGCTTTGCGAGGCCCCTTCCTTTCGAGTGTATCACGTGAAACACGAAAGCGGCCAGGACGGCCGCTTTCTCGGTTGCTGTAAGGCCGGGCTGGCTGCCCGGGAAGAGCGGGGCCTAGCCTTCGATTGCGATGGTCTTCTTCTCTTCGAGCTCGGGTTGCTTTTCTTTCTTGGGGACGTCGATCTTGAGGACGCCGTTCTCAAAATGAGCCTTGACGTCTTCCTCCGAGACCTCTTTGCCAATAAAGAACTTACGGCTGCAAGAACCGCTGAAACGTTCCTTGCGAAGGTAGGTGCCGCCCTCGTTCTTTTCTTCGCTTTCGGTTTCTTGGGAGGCGCTGACACTCAGATAGCCCTCCTTGAGCTCTACTGTGACCTCCTCTTTCTTATACCCAGGCAGATCAATGCTGATCTCGTAGCCGTTCTCAACCTCTTGGATGTCGGTCTTCATGCGTGTGGGCACAGGACGTTTTACCGATGAGGGGGTGTCGAAGAACACTTTGAAGGGGTCGTTCATGACGCCCATCATTCGTCTGCTTCTTCTCGTAGGTACTAACATAGGAACTACTCCTTTTCGTCTGGGGCGAAGGTTCTCAGAATGCTTTTTCTCGTATGCTGTGGACGCTGTTCTTCGCCTGCTTTGTTTTACCTTTCTGTTGTAACGCGCTGGTTTAGCACTGTCAAGCCTAGAGTGCTAAAATCACTGTTCCATCATGCCTACGCACTGATTCTGTGCGAGAGTGTTTGTGTATCGACTGCCTTTGCGCTATCTTTAATCGCGATGCAACCAACGAGGGGTGCATACATAAAGCCGATGGATCCCTCTCGATTCTCCAACCAAGGGATATGCAAAGGACAGATGTTGATTGTCGAAGGGTGAGGACAAAGGGATGGATAACCGAGCCGCCGTTACGGTCGGTATACTGGCCGACACCCACGGGACCCTGACACACCAAGCCTTTGCCGCGCTTGCCGACTCCGACTACATCATTCATGCGGGCGACATAGGGGATCCCTCTATCATCCATGAGCTTGAGGCCTTGGCACCTGTCTTTGCCGTGCTCGGCAACAACGATTTCGCCGAATACGGCGTGTCGGTACAGCGCTTTGCGTATCCGGAAATTGCGGGCATACGGTTTTTGGTGGCGCATCTGCCTCGCGATGCGCGTATTGGATGGAATGGCGGGCCAGGTGTGGCGGCTGGTGACCCCGTGCCCCATGTGGTCATACATGGGCATACCCACGTGCCGTGCATTACAACGGGCAAGGACGCACGGCCTGCCACTATGCTAATCTGCCCGGGATCGGCAAGTTATCCTCGTGGAGGCTCCAAGCCAAGCATTGCCAAGCTGGTCATTGCAGAGGGGAAGATTGTCAGTGCCACGTGTGAAGGGGTCTGACCCCTTCACACGCTCCATGATTTCCTAGAATGCGGTGAAACAGGTGCTTGGGGCGAAGCAGATCGGGCATTGCTCGAAATCGTCGCCCTTGTGGATGTAGCCGCAAACGGGGCAGAGGTAAAATTTGTCATCATCGGGGCAATCAAGGTCGTTGTACGCTTCGAGGTAGCGTTGGGCATGGATCGACTCAGCAAGCTTCGCCCGAGAAAAAACTTGGACTGCCTTCGTCTCGCCTTCTTCTTGGGCACGCTTGATGAAGGAGGGATACATGTCCGAGGTCTCATAGATCTCCCCATTTGCTCCTGAGATAAGGTTCAGGTCGCACTCTTCAGGGGTGGGAGGCGTGGCGGTCGGCTTCTCGAAGCCAGGATCCATCTCTGAAACCAGGTTGAACTCGAGGCCGATATGTATCTGCTCTGCCTGTGCGGTCGCCCTGAACAGGCGTGCAATCTGCTCGTAGCCCTGTTTTTCCGCGGCATCGGCAAACGCCGTGTATTTGGCGCTGGCCCCGGTTTCGCCGGCAATGGCGGACTTGAGGTTTTCCAAGGTTGTGCCGACGCTGGTCTTGCTGTCGCTGACGATATTGAAGTTATGGGAGTTGTCCGGGGTGGGGATACTTGCTCGAAGCTTCATGGTCTGTCTCCTTCTCATCTGTATTCTTATTGATAACGATTATCAATAATATAGTACTTATCCCGTAACATATCAAGGAATCTTTTGCAGATTACTTGGGAAGGCAGGCTCCATTGTCGCAAAATTCCATCCTCGTGTTGGGGAAGCCGGCTGCTTTGTGCCCATATCGTTACCGGATTTTGTTTGAGATGCCTCGCAGAACAGTATAATCTTAGTGCACCTTCCGCATTCCCGTACGTTTATAGTGGGAGGGAACAGCTTTGTCACAACGCACAACTACCGCGCCGAAAGGATGCCGATTATGGAATTCAAAAACGCATGGAAGAAGTATGAAACGAACGGGGAAGACTCCGTCGAGGCCTTCGCCAAAGGCTATATCGACTTCATCTCAGCGTGCAAGACCGAACGCGAGTGCGCAGACTTTGCCATCAGACAGGCGGAGGAAGCGGGATACGTAAGCCTTGAGGAGGCAATACGTTCAGGTCAGAAGCTCAAGCCAGGCAGCAAGGTATGGACGCACTCCCATGGGAAGGCGCTGATACTCACCCATGTCGGCACGGAAGCCCTCGAAGCCGGCCTCAACATCCTCGGCGCACACATCGATTCGCCGCGTCTCGATATCAAGCAAAACCCCCTCTACGAATCCAACGACTTCGCCTTGCTCGACACCCATTACTACGGCGGCATCAAGCAATACCAATGGGTCACGTTGCCGCTTGCCATCCACGGGGTGGTCGTCAGGAAGACCGGCGAAGTCGTGCAGGTGACGGTCGGCGAAGACCCGGCCGACCCGGTCTTTTGCGTCACTGATCTGCTTATCCATCTGGCACGGGAGCAGATGGATAAGAAGGCGGGGCAGGTGGTTGAAGGCGAGAACCTCGACCTGCTGGTGGGAAGCCGCCCTCTGATCATCGAGAAAGGCGAAGATGGCGAAGGCACCCGCTCAGACGGCAGCCAAGGCATGGACGAGGAACCCGCCAGCCCGGAAGAGGCGATTGCCAAGGTTGCGGAAAAGGAGCCGGTCAAGGCTTTTATACTCTCCTTGCTGTACGAGAAGTACGGGTTAGAGGAAAGCGACTTCCTTTCTGCAGAGCTTGAAGTGGTGCCCGCCGGGCCAGCCCGTGACTGCGGCCTCGACCGCAGCATGGTGATCGGCTACGGGCAAGACGACCGCGTCTGTGCATACCCGTCGCTTATGGCGCAGCTTGCAGTCGAGAATCCCACGAAGACCTGCGTCTGCATCTTGGTTGACAAAGAAGAGATCGGAAGCGTCGGCGCCACCGGCATGGCGTCGCGGTTCTTCGAGAACACCATTGCCGAGGTGATGGAGCTTGCAGGTGCGGGAGGCAACCTTGCCCTGCGGCGCGCCCTTGCGGCCTCAAGCATGCTCTCCTCCGATGTGAGCGCGGGCTTCGACCCGCTTTACCCATCGGTTTTCGAGCCGAAGAACTCGGGGTATCTTGGCAAGGGGCTTGTCTTCAACAAATACACGGGCGCCCGCGGCAAATCGGGGAGCAACGATGCCTCCGCGGAATACCTCGCCCGCATCCGCGCCATCATGGAAGAACGCGACATAAGCTTCCACACTGCCGAACTCGGCAAGGTCGATGCAGGTGGAGGAGGCACCATTGCCTACATCCCGGCGGAATACGGCATGAACGTCATCGATTCGGGCGTCGCCGTGCTTTCCATGCACTCTCCTTGGGAGGTAAGTTCCAAGGTCGATATTTATGAAGCATACAAGGGTTATTCCGCCTTTTTGGAGCTTGCGTAGTACAATACGAAGTCAACAAGAAAACAGGAGCTGAACCGCAAAGGAGATACACACATGGCATTTTATTTCGATGAGCCTTCCCGTACTTTCAACGAGTATTTGTTGGTTCCCGGATTCTCATCTTCGGAGTGCATACCTTCGCAGGTGAGCCTGAAAACGCCATTGGTGAGATTCAAAAAGGGCGGGGAGGCTCCGCTTTCCTTGAACATCCCCATGGTCTCGGCCATCATGCAATCGGTCTCCGATGACGGCATGGCTATTGCGCTTGCCACCGAAGGCGGGCTCTCCTTCATCTATGGATCCCAAACGGTGGAAAAGCAGGCCGCCATGGTCGCCCGCGTGAAAGACTACAAGGCGGGCTTCGTGAAAAGCGATGCCAACCTCGCACCCTCGATGACCCTCGCCGACGTCTTGGCCTTGAAGGAGAAGTATGGGCACTCCACTATGCCGGTGACCGACGACGGCAGTGCCCGCGGGAAACTCATGGGTATTGTGACCAGCCGCGACTATCGTGTCTCCCGCATGGATGTCTCGGAGAAGGTCGCCGACTTCATGACCCCCCGGGAAAAGATGATCGTCGCCCCCCTCGACACCACCTTGAAAACGGCGAACGACCTGATATGGGAACACAAGCTGAACTCGGTCCCCATCGTCGACGACCAGGACCGTCTTGTATACATGGTGTTTCGCAAGGACTACGACTCGCACAAGTCGAACCCCTTCGAGATGCTCGATTCGCACAAGCGCTACATGGTGGGCGCCGGCATCAACACCCGCGACTATGCCGAACGTGTTCCCGCGCTCATAGAGGCCGGGGCCGACATACTCTGCATAGACAGCTCGGAAGGCTATTCGGAATGGCAGAAGCAGACGATTGCCTGGGTGCGCGACCATTATGGTGACGAGGCGAAGATCGGGGCCGGAAACGTGGTGGACGCCGAAGGGTTCCGGTTTTTGGCAGAGGCCGGGGCCGACTTCATCAAAGTGGGCATCGGCGGCGGCTCGATCTGCATAACCCGCGAGCAGAAGGGAATCGGACGGGGTCAGGCAACAGCCCTGATCGAGGTAGCCCAGGCACGTGACGAGTATTATCGGGCAACCGGCATCTATGTCCCCGTCTGCTCTGACGGAGGCATCGTCTATGACCACCACATGACCCTTGCCTTGGCAATGGGTGCCGACTTCATGATGCTCGGCCGCTACTTCGCACGCTTCGACGAAAGCCCCACCAACAAGGTGAACATCAACGGCAGCTATATGAAGGAGTACTGGGGCGAAGGCTCGGCCCGTGCCCGTAACTGGCAGCGCTACGACCTCGGCGGCGAAAAAAGCGGCCTCACCTTCGAGGAGGGCGTCGATTCCTATGTCCCGTATGCCGGTGCCCTGAAGGACAATGTCGACCTGACGCTCTCGAAGGTGAAGTCGACCATGTGCAATTGCGGCGCCCTTTCCATCCGAGAGATGCAGGAGAAGGCGAAGCTTACGGTGATCAGCTCGACCTCGATAGTCGAAGGCGGCGCCCACGACGTGCTCTTAAAGGACAAGACGCCTTACGTCGGCAGCACGATGCAATAGCCGGGGACAGCTTCCCCTAGCCGGCACTGGACAAACCCATACGACCAAGAATGCCATGAGCCTTGCAGGCGGTGTGCCACAAGGCATTTCTATGAATTCATGCTATACTCTCTGCAGTTGATTTCACTATGCGTTATGGCTGAGGTCTTGGATGGTTGGGCAAAAGGTGGTCATTAGGTGTTGAGTTCTTGGCTGGGGATCATTCTGATGACTCTCATAGTCTTGGTCGGTCTGGTTTCCAGCGTTGTATTGAGCAAGGATGCGGTACAGAAAAAGGCGAGCGCATTCGCCTTTATTTCGCTTGCCCTGCTTTTCATCCTGTTCTGTATCGTCGTGATCGAGCTCTCCCAGGTTTGGATCATCCCCGTTTTCACCTTGGCCTGCATTTTTGTGCCGATTGCCATATATGCGATCACCTCGGCGTCCCTGTTGAAGAAGGCTCCCGCCTCTGCCCGGCATGCGAGCCCGAGCAGGCGGCCGGATGTTGCGTTTTCATCGAGCGTCGCAGAGGAACCCACGGTTGATCCAGACATGCAAAGTGCCTCTCCCCTGACGCAAGATGTCTGGGTGACCGAATCCTTCGGCATGGCCACGGTGGAGGGGAAGCCGAAGAAAGGCAAGCCCCAGGCGGCCGCTGAAAAGAGGCCGAGCTTCCTAGACCTTGTCGATGAAGCCCCGCCCCTGGTCGAAGAGGAGGCAGCCGTGATTCCCACCCCGGTTGCCGTGGCGTCCGATGCGGAGTCTGCGGAAAAGCCCCAGACAACCGCGGCCGAGCCTGACACGTCCGAACAATCCGGGCCTGCCGTACCCGGCCCCCTTGAAACACGCGTGCCGGAAGTCCTTCTTGAAAATGCCTTTGAGCAGGAAAAACATGCTTTTGTTTCCCAAAGCGACGGGGCGGTCATCGACGACAAGAGCACTGAGGACGCCCTCGCGCCCACTTCTGAACCTGCTCCTGAAGTGCCGGAGGAAAACCCGTTCGAAACCTGCTTCAACAAGGCGGAGTCGTTCAAGAAAAAGGGCGTGCCCGCCATCGCTGCCCGCCTTTACGTTGAAAGCGCAAACCTTGCTGACCAGCACGACCTAACACGCAAGGCGCTTTTCGAGGCGGTCTCGTGCTATGTGAAGGCAGATATGCTTGGGGAGGCACGAAAGGCCGCGGCTAGGCTTGAAGACTCGGTCGACGAGTTAAGCCCCCTCGAGCTCATGAAGCTCGATGCCGTTTTGAGGGCAGGTTAGATCCATGGGCACAGGCATGGGAAACACACAGCGGAATACAGGGAAGGCGAAGCCGACGCCTGCCGTGCTTGCAATAATCGCCGTCTGCAGCATCGCGGTCTCGGGCCTTATCGCGTTCGGGAACCCGACGATGTGGGCGACGGCAGAGCAGCAGGCAGCCGCAAAGGCCGCCCCAGACCAAAGCGCCCAGGAAGGGAAGGGTTCCACCTCCCCTGATCGGCAGGTCATATCCGAATACAAGACCGTTTCGCAAAGCGAGGATGCGCAGCGTGCCCACAACGTCGCCCTCGCGACGGAGGCCGTCAACGGGGTCGAAATCAAGCCTGGCGAGACCTTTTCCTTCAACGACCTGGTTGGCGATACGGAACATGACGAGCGCTACCAGCTTGCCCCGGTGATCTATGGCAGCGACATCGAATATGCCCGTGGAGGCGGCATATGCCAAGTCTCTACGACCTTGTACGTGGCAGCCTTGAAAGCCGATATGCAGGTTGTCGAGCGCCACGCCCATTCGCTCGTGTCCGACTACGCGCCTATAGGCCTGGACGCGACGCTCGTGTACGGGTTGATGGACCTCAAGCTGAAGAACAACTCGGAATACCCGGTGTGGATAAACGCGAAATCCGTCGGGCAGACGGTCACGGTGGCGATCGAGGGGCATCCTTTGGGTGAGGGGGTCTCTATCGATGTGACCTCAAAGATCATCAAGCGCTATGATGGACAAGAAGCACGGCAGATCACCGGCGATACCGGCTCTTCGGATAAAACGCTCTATGTCGTCGAGGCATACAGGGTCTATTACAAAGACGGCGTGAAGACCTCGAGTACGCTCCTTTCGACCAACACGTACGAGGTGTTCAACGGCTCGACGGTGATGCTGGGCGAAGGCGGAGTCGATTCGACTAAATAGGATTCTTTAGAGGCTGAGAGACACGGCATACTATACAATACAGGTTACGCATCGGATGGCAGCCACATGATGCACCTGCTGCAAACCTAAAGCAGAGCGAGAAAGGGCAAGCATGGAAACAAACGAAACGATTCTTACTCGTGAGATAGTTTCTCTTGACGATCGGAAGAGGATCGGCAGGATGAAGGAGCAGTGTGTTGACTGCGACACGCTCGCGGTCAGCCATTATGTTGTCAACAGCGAATCGACAAACACTCCTTTGGTGCTCCCTTTTGACAAGGCTCTTGCAGTCGGCGATACCTTCGTGACCATCCAGAGCCGCGACGACCTTCTGGCCACCGGCGACCCCCATGCCGCGAACGTGCTCAAAGACGGATTCCGCCTGGTTGGCGTTGAGGTCTTCTCACGCACCGGCAACCGCCTGGGCCTCGTAGACGGCTACGAATTCGATCCCGTGTTCGGCACCGTGTTGAAGGTCAGCGTCGACAAGCAGAAAGAGTTTTCTGCGGATGCCTTCATATTCTTCGCCTCGGATTTTATTTTTGTCGACGACGGCGAGGCAACCGCAGCCGAACTGCGTGCGGGCGGGAATGATGAGGCGACGGAAAAGGCCGTGGAAGAAGAGCCCGACAACGAGGCTCCCAAAGAGGCTCCGCTTTCGGAAAACGAAGCCACGCAACCTTCGCTTGAAGAGCAGGAGGGCGAGGACGCAGCAACGCAAGGCCAGGCAGATATTGACGAGGACGAGGTCTTGAAGGAGTTCTTGGTCGATGCCGTCGTCAGCGAAGACGTCGTGAGCAAGGATGGCGCGTTCAAGGTCTCCCAGGGAACGACGCTGACGAAAGAACTGATCGAAGAAGCACAAACACATGATGCGCTGCTCCTTCTTACCATGAGTGTCGAAGCGTAAAACCGCATCCCCGCATGGAGTGGGACACGTTTTACCTTGTAACCTGGACTCGAAATGAATATTTCGGGTCCAATTGGTTTGCAGGCCGTTTTTACCTGCCTCCCAACATGTCGGGATGCGGTTTTTATTTATAATGGTGTGACGTTTTCAACAAGAGCCGCGAAAGAGATGTGCATGAAAGAATACAATCCGCATGAAATAGAGCCTCGTCTGCAAAAGACCTGGGAAGAGGATGGACTGTACACGGTAAGCGAGAATCCTTCGAAGCCGAAGAAATACGTCCTCGAGATGTTCCCCTATCCTTCAGGAGACATCCACATGGGCCACGTGCGCAACTACACCATCGGCGACGTCATTGCGCGCTATGCGAAGATGCGCGGGTTCGACGTGCTTCATCCGATGGGTTGGGACGCCTTCGGCCTCCCCGCAGAGAACGCGGCCATCAAAAGCAACAGCCACCCGGCGAAATGGACCTATGCAAACATCGAAACCCAGAAGGCGTCCTGCAAGCGCATGGGCTTTTCCTATGACTGGGACCGCACCGTGGTCGCTTGCGACCCCGAGTACTACGGCTGGGGGCAGTGGATATTCCTCGAGATGTGGAAGAAGGGCCTGGTTGAAAGGAAGAGTTCTCCGGTCAACTGGTGCTCTGACTGCGGGACGGTGCTTGCCAACGAGCAGGTGATCAACGGTACCTGCTGGCGCTGCCACAGCGTTGTGGAAAAACGCGAGCTCGAGCAGTGGTATCTGAAGATCACCGACTATGCGCAAGAGCTCCTCGACGACCTTGACAAGCTGCCGGGCTGGCCCGAACGCGTCAAGCAGATGCAAGCCAACTGGATTGGCCGCTCAGTCGGCGCCGAGGTCGATTTCATCCTATGTGACAAGCAGGGGGAGGCTCCCGAAAAACCTGTTGAAGAGGACATAATAACGGTGTTTACCACCCGTCCCGACACTTTGTTTGGTTGCAGCTTCTTCCTGCT
>JAVBQH010000102.1:0-14039 GCA_031549175.1 Raoultibacter sp. | reverse complement strand
AGGGGTCGGGGTAGGCTCCGTATTTGAAAACCAGGTCGAGCCTGTTGATTGCATTGATGTCACAGGCATGGGCGCCGAATACCACCCGGGGCGTGGCCTCGAAGGAGAAGTCGGTCACCTCGTTTTGCCCGGCATCGAACTCAAGCAGGGTCTCCTTGCTCGGCAAGAAGTACTTCTTGGGTGAAACAACCGTCGTATCATAGTCAAGCTCGATGTCATTGGGGTCTTCAATGGCCTCAAAGGCGAAGCTCCGGCCATGTTTGACCGGAGCTACGACTTCGTATTTTTCCATGAAGGCCCGAACGAGTAAAGGAAGCTCTGCTGCGTCGATTACACGATATAGCACGGTACTTCTCCTTTTCTTTCAAAACAGCCTCGCTCAAAGTCCTGAAAGAACCGGGCGTGCGCCTTACGCGAAAAAGATGCCGATCTCGCGAGCTGCCGACTCCGGCGAATCAGAACCATGAATAACATTCTCATCCATAATGAGACCAAAATCACCACGAATCGTGCCGGGGGCAGCGCTCGCGGGGTCAGTGGCTCCCATCAGGTTGCGGCATTTTGCAACAGCGCCGTCACCGGAGATGACCATCTTCACGACAAGGCCGGAAGTGATGTAGCTGATCAAACCGTCGTAAAAAGGCTTTCCCTCATGCTCAGCATAATTTGCCTTCGCTTGCTCGCTGCTCACCATGCCGAGCTCCATACGCTCCAACGCAAGGCCGGCGCGCTCAAAGCGGTTCACGATCTCTCCGATGTGCTTGTTCTTAACACCGTCTGGCTTAATCATAATGTAGGTCTTCTCAATTGCCATGGTATTTCCCTTCTTCAAACTATTTGCTTTTCCGTTTCACTATTCCGCCATGAAAACGCGCCCCGGTGCGGACGCGTTTCATGTTGTGACAATGTTGGCAGCCGCCTGTGACCGGTGCTTGCCGACAGGCAAGACGGCAGAGGGCGGTCAGCTGTTTTGGCTGGCAAAGTACAGCTCGATATTGTAGACCTTCCAACCAAGCATATCCCTGACGAGCGATATCTTGTACTGCACGCTGCCGCCCTTGGAGTTCTTTGCCGTCGCGTAGACCGTAGATTCGCTCATCGACTTGTTCACACCGTTGATGGTGGGGGCGTTGTCCTGTACCACCTGGTTCGCCAGGCCCTTGGCCTTGATGGATCCGACGTCTTTCGCAATGACGTTGTTGGGTGCGTTCGTCGGGTCCTTGAAGAGCTCTTCCACGACCTTTTCCTGGCTTGGATAGCCGTAGCCTTGGGTGTAGAGGAACACGCCGCCGGCCAAGACTGCTAGAAGCAGAATAACGATGACCAGGACGATCTTAAGCCCCACGTTGCGGCGCTTACGGTTTTTCTTGGCCATGCCCTTCGACCACTGCTCAAGCTCCTCGTCGCTTGCCGTGAAGAAATGGTCTTCGGCAAGGGAGGCTCCGTCGGACGGGTCGTAGGCGTCTTGGTAGAACTGGCCGTCGTCGTATCCCTGGTCGCCATCATGGTAGACCGGGGAGCCGTCCGCGCTTATGTCGATGCCGGAGGTGTCGGCATCGAGCGGGGCCATGGCTGCCGTGGCCTCGGACGAGCCCGACGCGATGGCGGCAATCGCACGCTGGTAGTCGACGCTTGCGGAATCATTGAGGAAGTAGGTCTTGTCGGCCAAAGACGTCTCGAAAGCGGTAACCGCATTCTGCATCTGGCCGGCGGCCACATAGGCCTGCCCTAAGTTGGCGAACAGCTTGTTGCGCGTGTCCGTGGACATGTCGAAGGGCAAGGCGCTTTCATAGGAAGCGACCGCATCCTGCGGCCTGTTGAGGGCCATGAAGCAGATCCCGAGGTTCAGCAGTGCCTTGGTCGGGTCGGGGTTCTTCTCGTCAAGCGCCGCGTGACGGAAGGCGACACCCGCCTCGGCCGATTTGCCCAGTTTCAGCAAGGCGTTCCCCATTCCGGAAAAGGCCTTGTAGGGCGTGTCGTATTTCGCGTCCGAGACTGCGATCTCGAAATGCTTGATCGCATCCTCGTAGTCGCGGAGCGCGGCATAGGCCATGCCGAGGTTGTAGTTCACCGCCCCCGAGGCGTCGTAGGCCGTATCGATCGTGGCTTGGGAATAGGCATGTATAGCCTCGTTGTAGTCATTGAGCTTTACAAGGCTGTTGCCGATCTGATGATAGAGAAGTCCCATTTCACCAGGAGCCAAAGGATTGCTCGTATCCTGCAAACACTGGGTGAATGCCGCAAGCGCCGTTTCGTAGTCCTTGCTTTCATAAGCTGAACGGGCTTGCTGAAATATCTCGTTGTTCATCTGCTTCCTTTGCTTTGCCTTTATCTTTGCAGCTGGTGGCTACAGCTTACGCGTTCGCGTTCTCGATCTCGATGCTCTCGATGATGTCGCCCTTGCGGAGTTCATGGACGACATCGAGGCCTTCGATCGTCTGACCGAATACCGTATAGTTGGGATCGAGGAAAGCCTGGTCGCCAAGGCAGAGATAGAACTGGGACCCAGCCGAGTCGGGGTTTTGGGAACGTGCCATGGCAAGCGTGCCGTCAAGGTGTTTGTTGTTGGGGTTCGTGGAGAACTCCTCCTTGATGGAGTAGCCGGGGTTGCCCGTACCGGTGCCCTGCGGGCAGCCGCCCTGGATGACGAAGTTGGGCTCGTAACGGTGGAAGTTCAGGCCGTCGTAGAAGCCCTTCTGGGCGAGCTCGACGAAGTTGCCGACATGGATAGGAGCGTCGTTGCCTGCCAACTGCACCCGGATGGTGCCCTTCGAGGTTTTGATTACGGCGACCTCTTTGCCGCTTGGTTTATATTCTGGGGTATACATTGCCATGGTATGGCTCCTTTTTCTCGTGGGCATGCTATCATCCGAACCTATTAAGTTGATTGGTGCCCTTGACAGGATTCGAACCTGCGGCCTTCTGCTCCGGAGGCAGACGCTCTATCCCCTGAGCCACAAGGGCACAACCTCAATGATTATACGCTATTATGAACTTAAACCAAAAAAACCCACGCAAGTAATCCATAGGAGTTTATGGAAGCACCTGTCACCATAGAGCGTTTGAGCTACGGAAATGCCGGAATCGGGCATACCGGTGCCGGGAAGACCCTCTTTGTAGAGGATGCAGTACCGGGGGATACCGTGCTCGTGCAGATCGACGAGGAGAAACAACGCTATGCGTCCGCGCATATAACCGAGATCGTCGAATCCTCCCCCCACCGGGTACAACCACCCTGCCCTTATGTGGGGGAATGCGGCGGCTGCCCCTGGCAGCAGGTCGCCTACGAGGCACAGCTCGAAGCGAAGCGGGACAACGTGGTGTCTGCGCTTGTCCGTACTGCCCACCTTTCTGAAGCGCACGCCCAGGAGGTCGTATCCCCCTGCCTTGCAGACGGACGGGGCTTCGGCTATCGCAACAAAATCGAATTCGGGGCGGCCTTCACGGAAGGGAAAGGCTTTGATCTCGGGTTTCGGAAATCCTCATCACACGCCTTCGTCACACCGGACCGCTGCATGATCGCCCACAAGGAGATCGAGAGGTCCGCGAAGGCCTTGAAGGGGTCCCTCCGCTTCCTGCAGGGGAAGGGGGATTTGGGGATATTCCGCGTCGGGATCCGCCATAGCACCAGGACAGGTGACCTCGAGCTCGCCCTTTGGACGAAACCGGGGAGCTTCCCCCGCTCTTTGGCGGCAAGGACCTTGCGGGACAGCTTCAAGGCAAGCTCCATCGTCCGCGTAGTCGCCGAGGAGGGAAAGGCGCGGGCCGTCAAGCAGGTCGAGGCTTTATACGGCAAAGGCTCGTGGGAGGAACGCCTTGGGCCTGCACGGTACAAGACGAGCGCGCCCTCCTTCTTCCAAGTGAATACCGAACAGGCTGAAAAGCTTGTAGACCTGGTCATTGAAAAGCTCGACCTTGAAACGGGGGCGGTGGTGGCCGACCTTTATGCCGGCGGCGGGACCTTTTCCATCCCGCTTGCCTTGACAGGCTGCGAGGTGATCGCCGTCGAGTCCCTTGCGTCGAGCGTCCGGGATCTTCGGCGCAACGCCGAGTCCAACGGGGTTTCTTTAGAGGTCATTGGAGGAGACAGCGCACGCGAGCTGCCTGAACTCGGCTTCCTCGACGCCCTGGTGGTCGACCCGCCCCGGGCAGGTCTTGCCGAAGGGGTTGCGGCAAGTATCGCGGCGACAGGCCCGAACAAGCTGGCATATGTCAGCTGCGACCCTTCGACCTGGGCACGCGACGTCGTCCGCCTTGATGAGTCGGGATATTCGCTTAGGGAGGCCGTGCCCGTGGACCTGTTCCCCCAAAGCTACCATTGCGAGATCGTCAGCCTCTTCGAACGGCGAGGCGGCCTTTCATGAACGTCTGCGTGATACCGTTGTCTATCAGAATGTAGGGAAATGGGGAATGCCATGGTGTTTGAGAACGCAAGCCTGAACGACCTCGAGGCCTTCAGCTTCGGGCATGCCCAAGACGACGAGGCGGCCACCGGATGCAGCGTCGTTATTGCCGCAAAAGGGGCTGTCTGCGGCGTCGATGTGCGCGGAGGCGGACCGGCGACGCGCGAGACCGACCTGCTGCGCCCCGAGAACATGATCGAGAAGGCGCATGCCGTGGTGCTTTCTGGAGGCTCCGCCTTCGGCCTCGCGGCAAGCTGCGGCGTCATGGACATCCTCGCCGCACGCGGGATCGGCTTCCCGATCGCCGGGACCTGCGTCCCCATTGTGAGCGGCGCCTGCCTGTTCGACCTTGCGGTCGGGCAGAACCTGCATCCTGACAAGGCTATGGGGGCGCAGGCGGCGCAGGCCGCCTTCTCGCACTCCCCCTTCGAGGAGGGCAACGTGGGTGCCGGCACCGGCGCGAGCGTCGGCAAGATGCTCGGCTTCGAGCGGGCCATGAAGACCGGCATCGGCATCAAGGCCCTCCGCTTCGGCCCCCTTGTAGTGGCGGCCATCGTCGCACTGAACGCGTCGGGCAACGTCAAAGACCCTGATGGCGGTTGGCTTGCCGGATGCCGCGGCGAGGACGGGGGGATAGTCGACAGCATGGCGGCATTCGCGCTTGCCGCGCAGGCAGCCGGCGATATGCCCCCGCGCACCAACACCACGCTCGGCATCGTCGTGAGCAATGCACGCATCACCAAGGCGCAGGCAACCAAGGTCTCTTCCATGGCCCATGACGCCTATGCGCGCGCCATCCACCCCGTCCATACCTCCATGGACGGGGATGCCGTCTTCACCCTTGCCTCAGGCGAGGTCGAGACCAGCTCCGACCTGCTTGCCGTCCTTGCCACTGAAGCCTTGGAACAGGCAATATATCGCGCAGCATTGAAATCGGCTGGCGGTTGGGGGCTCCCCTCCGCGCAAAGCCTGCAGGAATCGCGGGGCTGACATGGCAGATATATCGGGGAAGGCCGAATCGCCGGAGACAAGCGAGGCGGCCAAGGCGAACATGCCCAGTGCATTGAGGGACACGCCGAGGCCGGCCGCAACCTTCAAAAACCGGCTGCTCTTCACGATCTCGATGGTACTCCTCGGCGTGATCGCCGGCGCGATCGTCTGGCTCTTCTTGTTCCTCGTCGATCTCCTCACGGGGCTTATCTGGCATACTTTGCCGACATATCTCAATATCGCCGTCTTTCCACTGTTCATCTGCATCATCGGCGGCGTCATCCTCGGCCTTTACGAGAAGCGCTTCGGTGCCTGGCCGGAATCGCTCGACACGGTGCTTGGCAAGGTCAAGGAATCCAAGCGCTACGAATACAAGAGATTCGGCGCGTATTCGGTGGGCGCCTTGCTGCCCCTTGTATTCGGCGGCAGCATCGGCCCTGAATCCGGCCTGACCGGAATCGTTGCGGGCATCTGCACCTGGGTGGGCGACCGCATGCGCCGCTTCGGCGACGACTTCAAGGCCATGACCGAAGTAGGCACGGCGGCGGCGCTTTCCGCCGTCTTCACCGCCCCGCTGTTCGGCATTGCGGCCCCCCTGTATGGCAGCACGGGCAAAAGCAACGACAACAAAGGCGAGAGGGATTACTTCGACCTGCCGAAGACCAGCAAGGTCATCGTCTACCTGTGCACCGTCGCAGGAGCCTTGGGCATGTTCGTGTTCCTGAAAGGCCTCACCGGGGAATCCGGCGGGCTCCCCCATTTCAGCGAAATGTCCTACGGCATGACCGAGCTTATCTGGACGGTGCCTTTGATCCTGGCCGGAGCTGCGGCAGGCTGGCTCTACCATATCCTTGACGGTGCCGCGGTGCGGGTGAACGACCGGATCGGAAACAGGCCCGTTGTCAAGGCGGTCATCGGCGGGGCCTTCCTCGGCGGCATCGGCCTGTTCGTGCCTATGGTCTTTTTCGCAGGAGAGGCCGAGATGGCCGAGCTTGCTGAGACCTGGATGGGATATCCGGTTCTCCTCTTATTCCTGATCGGGGTCCTCAAGCTGTTCACCACCGCCTATTGCATCCGATCCGGATGGCGCGGGGGGCACTTCTTCCCCACCATCTTCAGCGGGGTCGCCATCGGGTTGGGCTTTGCGGCGATAAGCGGGGCCGACCCGGTATTTTGCATGTGTGCCTGTGTGGGTGCGCTCGTGGGGTGCCTGACGAAGCAGCCGGTGCTGACCATGCTGCTGTTGTTGCTCTGCTTCCCATTGAAGGGCATCGTCATAACGATAGTCGCCGCCGCAGTCGGAGCAGCCTTGCCGCTGCCCAAGCCCTTCCGCCAACACCTCGACTAACAGGGGAATGAGAAAAGGGACGGTCACTTTTTCTCATTGAAGGATAGGACGCCCGCTTCGCGCCGACCGGAAGGCCCCTTGTCAAAATGAGAAAAGTGAACGTCCCCTTTTCTCATGCGGCTAGCGGGACATGAGCCTGGCGATGCGGTCGGAATACTCCATATCGGTCAGGCCGGCCTCTTTTGCCAGGTCGATGACGGGAGCATCGTTCCAAAGGGCCTCCAGGCGATAGTAGTCACGCGTCTCGGGCTGGAAGACGTGGACGACGAAATCCCCATAGTCGAGCAGCGCCCACATTCCGTCCCCCGTGCCCTCACGATGGATCGGCTTCACGCCTGCCTGTTCGCGCTCGTCTTCTTCAATAGCGTCGATTATTGCTTCGACCTGGCGGTTGTTGGCGGCCGTGGCGATCACGAAGTAGTCGGTGATCGTGATCAGCCCGCCTACCTCCTGCACCATGATATCGCTTGCCTTCTTGGCGTCAGCGGCCTTCGCGGCGATAAGCGCCCGGTCTCTTGATGTCAGCTCTTTGGTCACGTAGTTCCCTTCATCTTGTGCTGTTGCGGCTGCGTTCTATATAGTAGTTCCAAATTTTAGCCGTATCGGGATGAACCGTCATCCTCCGATCGACCAGATGGAGAAATATCTGCTGATAGGTCAGCAGGAAAAGCTCTTCCAGGCCCACCTTGCCCACCGCCTTGCGCACCCCGTCCATGTTTCCGTAAGGCCGGGTCGGCTCGATTGCGTCGGCGATGTAGACCACCATGTCGAGTTCAGTCATGCCTACCGCGCCTGCGGTATGGCGCCGTATCGCCTGGAGGATATCCTCGCCGATCTCAGGGTACTCCAGCCCGAGGGCGGCGGCGGCGGTCGGCCCGTGGAGCAGCTGGGGCATACCGTCAAGAACGGCAGGGTCTACCTGCATGCCGAGGTCGAAGACACGCTGCCTGATCTCATCATCATTGTAGTCCTTGTCCCAATCATGGAGCAGGCCGGCCAGGCGCGCCTTTTTGGGATCCACCCCATAGCGCCTTGCCAGCTTCACGGCTGTCTTCGAGACGCTTTCCACATGTCCGAAGCGCTTCGGCTTGACGCGTTCCCGCATCAGCTTTTCCATTTCCCCATAGAAGGCTTCGGTCAACGCGTCGCCTTCCATTACCGGCCACCCTCTTCCCAAGCATAGAGGCCGTGTTCGGCGATATAGTCGTGCACGTTCTGCATGGTGAGGTAGCGGATCGACCTGCCGGCCGCCACCATGCCCCGCAAGTCGCTTGACGAGATCGAGAGTGCTGTGACCTCGCTGTAGGTGATGTTGAAGTTGGAATGCCTTGCCAGATAGGCTTTCTGCTCGCCCGATAGGATATAGCCGGGCCTGGTCACCGCGATAAGATTGGCGAGGCCGGCAATGGCGGCGCTGTCCTTCCAGGTGATAATGTTGAATACGGCATCTGCGCCCGTGATGAAGAAGAGCTCGACGTTGTCCGGGTAATGGCTCCGCAGTTGCCGCAAGGTGTCCACCGTGTAGGTGTCGCCTGCACGCTCGACCTCGATGGCGCTGACGTCGAAGCAGGGGTTGCTCTCGACCGCCAGGCGGCACATCTCGATCCTCTTCAGTCCGTCGGTGACGCTCTGGCCCTTCTTGTAGACGGGCACCCCTGCCGGTATGAAGATCACGGCATCGAGATCGAAGCCCTCCCGTGCCTGTTCGGCACAGGCAAGATGCCCGATATGGATTGGGTCGAAGGTGCCGCCCATGATCCCGAGGCGGAAAGCCCTATGGGGCTCGTCCGCACCCAGGGCGTCGAATCTCTCTGAGATCACCGCCACTTAGCTACGCACCTGGCCATTTCCGTGAAGCAGGTATTTGTATGAGGTAAGGGCCTCCAAGGCGAACGGCCCGCGCGCATGGAGCTTTTGGGTCGAGATGCCGATCTCGGCACCCATGCCGAACTCGCCCCCATCGGTGAATGCGGTCGAGGCGTTGATATAGACCGAGGTGGCATCCACCGCCGCACAGAAGCGCTCCTCGGCGGCCTCGTCATGCGCAACCATGGCCTCGGAGTGCCTGGTGCCGTAGCGGTTGATGTGCGCTATAGCCTCTTCAATGCCGTCCACGCATTTGACCGCGATCTCCGCCTCGAGGTATTCGGTCGCCCAGTCCTCCTCGGTTGCCAACACGGTGCCCGGTATGCCGTTTTTCGCGGCTATTTCGTAGGACACCTCGTCAGCATGCATGACCACGCCTTTTTCGGCGAGGTCCGCCATCATCGCGGGAAGGAAGTCGGGGGCGATCGCACGGTCTACCAACAGGGTCTCTGCTGCATTGCACACCCCGGTACGACGGCATTTCGCATTTATGACGATGGAGCGGGCCATGGCGAAATCGGCCGTCGCGTGCACATACACATGGCAAAGCCCGGTGCCCGTCTCGATTACCGGCACCTTGGAATGCTCGACGCAGTGGTTGATGAGGCCGGCCCCGCCACGGGGGATCAACACGTCGATGATGCCGTGGAGGCCCATGAGCTCGTCGGTGGCGCTTCTGTCGGTCGTCTCGATCGGGCAGATGCAGTTCTTCGGCATGCCGGCGCCGACAGCGGCATCATGCAGCACATCGGCGATGACCTTGTTCGAGTACTCTGCTGCCGAGCCGCCCCGCAAGACGCAGGCGTTTCCGGTTTTGATGCAGATGCCTGCCGCATCAGCGGTGACGTTCGGTCGCGCCTCATACACCATGGCCACGACGCCGAGCGGCACACTGACGCGCTTGAGGTCGATGCCGTTGTAGAGGGTGCGATGCTGCAAGACATTGCCGATCGGGTCGGGCAAGGCCATGAGGTCCTCAAGCGCGGCTGCCATCGCATCGACGCGCCCCCCGTCAAGCATCAGGCGGTCGAGCAGGCTGTCCTTCATTCCGCCTGCACGCTCGCGTTCCATATCGCGCTCGTTTGCCGAAACGATTTCCGCGCAATGGTCGCGAAGCGCACGCGCCATGGCGGCGAGCGCCGTGTTTCGCTCCTCACCGGTCTTTACGGCGATCTGCGTTGAGGCCTCCTTCGCGGACAAGGCGATGTCACGTACGCTCTTCTCCGTGGAAGCGTATTGGTCCGTCTGCATTACCTTACCACCTATCACTCGAATACAACCAGGTCATTTCTATGGACAACGGGTTTTTGCGAAAGCCTTGCCAGTATCTTGTTTGCCTGCAGCGCCTGTTGGGAAAGTCCGCAGGCAAGCTCGAGCTCGTCGCTTGATGCAGAGACCTTCCCCCGTGCGAACAGATGGCCGGCGCGGTCGCGTATATCTATGATATCACCATCATCGAAGCTGCCTTCGACGCTTGCGATGCCCACGCTCAAAAGCGAGCCTCCCTTTGCAATAAGGGCGGTCTTCGCGCCGGTGTCCACGACAAGCGAGCCCTTCGCCGCGTCGCCGAGGGCGATCCAAAGCTTCTTCGGCGTTATCTCATGGGGCCGATCCGCGGCAAGGAAGCGCGTGCCGACCTTGCCTCCGTTGACGGCCTGGGGGATCGCCTCGGGGATCCGGCCGTTGCAGATAACCATCTCGATGCCTGCAGCCATCAACACGCGCGCCGCCCTGATCTTGGTGATCATGCCGCCTGACCCGACAGTCGTCCCCGGCTCGCCGGCATGCGACATCAGCTTTTCATCGATGACATCGACCTGCTTGATCAGCTGTGCATCATCATGGAAGTGGGGGTTCTTGTCGAAGAGGCCGTCGATGTCGGAGAGGATGACCATGAGGTCGGCCTCGATCAGGCAGGCAACGAGGGCCGCCAAGGTGTCGTTGTCGCCGAAGCATATCTGCTCGACCGATATGGTGTCGTTCTCGTTGACGATAGGCACGACACCCAGCTCGAGCAGGCGCGAAAAGGTGTCGCGGGCGTGGAGATAGGCCTTGCGGTCGGCCGTATCGCGCCTTGTGAGAAGCACCACCGAGGTGATGATCCCATGGGCCTCGAAGGCTTCGGCGTAAGCCGTGGAAAGCGCATTCTGCCCGACCGAGGCCGCTGCCTGCAAGCTGGGCATATCCTTCGGCCGCTTCTGTATGCCGAGCTTTTCAAGGCCGCAGGCGATGGCGGCGGAGGTGACGACGACCGGCTGCCATCCGGCTGCCCGCACACGCGCTATCTGGTCTGCCAGGCCCCGCAGGAAAGCATAGTCGATGGTGCTCTCCGAGGTGGTCAGCGTCGAGGACCCGATCTTTATCACCAGTTTCTTCGTCACCGCCGCCCTCCTGCGAACTGCAAAACCCCGTCTGAATTCCTTGTTGCCATGCCCATCAAAGATCAAGCTCCTTGAACATGTCATCCCCGCTTATCGTCGACTCGAAATCGAAGGACCTTCCGGTGATCCTGATCTCGTCGCCGTCGACGGCCCCGGCGGATTCGAGGGCGCGTTCGACGCCGAGCCGCTTCAGGCGATGCTGCAAAAAGGCAATCGCCTCGTCGTTTTCCCAGTCGGTCTGTATGACCATGCGCTCGACCTGCGGGCCTTGGACACGGTAGACGCCTTTGGAAAGCCTGACCACCTCGAAGCGCTTGTCCTTCTGCTCGCGCTTGTGCTCCCAGATATGGTCGTATTGCACCGAGGCGTCTTCGATCTCGCGGGCGGCCTCGCGCAGCTCGTGCACCTTGGCCGCAATTGCGGCCTTCAGCTGGTCGACGCCTTCGCCCGTAAGCGCGCTTATGCGGTACAGCTTCGGGTCGACGGGGCTCGGCGCAAACTCATCGTCGCCGGCGGCCAGGACCGAGTCGAGCCGTACCTGTTCTGCCAAGCGCCCGACCGCCTCGTGCGTATCCGGCATGTCGATCTTGTTCGCAACCACTATGCGCGGCCGCCTTGCAAGCTCATCGGCGTACAAGGCGATCTCCTCATTGATGATACGGTAGTCGTCCAAGGGGTCGCGCCCTTCGTAGCCCCCGGACATGTCGACGATATGCACGATCAATGCGGTGCGTTCTATGTGCCGCAGGAACTCGTGGCCGAGGCCTTTGCCGACATGGGCGCCTTCGATAAGGCCGGGGATGTCGGCGACGACGAAGCTGTAGTCGCCGCTTGTTGCAACGCCGAGGTTCGGGACAAGCGTCGTGAAGGGGTAGTCGGCGATCTTTGGACGGGCGGCGCTCATACGCGCGATAAGGGAAGACTTGCCAGCCGAAGGAACGCCCACCAAGGCCGCGTCGGCCATCAGCTTCATCTCCAGCTCGATCCAGCCTTCCTGCGCAGGTTCCCCGAGCTCTGCGAATGCTGGGGCGCGCCTTGTTGGGGTCACAAAATGGGTATTGCCCCGTCCGCCTACGCCGCCTTGGGCGACGATGACCCGCTCTCCATCATGCGTGAGGTCGGCGACGAGTTCGCCGACTTCCTTGGTCTCCTCATGGTATTCATGGATGACCGTGCCAAGGGGGACCTTCAAGACCAGGTCTTCCCCGTGGGCCCCATGCATCTTCGAACCTTTGCCATGGGTGCCCCGTGTCGCTTTGAAATGATGCTTGAAACGGTATTCTATAAGGCTCGATAAGCCGGCGTCGGCTTCGACGACCACGTTGCCGCCCGCTCCCCCGTCGCCGCCGTCGGGGCCTCCTTTGGGCACGTGCGCCTCACGGCGAAACGACATGCATCCCGCACCGCCGTTTCCCGCCTGCACATGTATGCGCACCTTGTCGATAAACATTCTTGTCTGAATCCTTCGTGAGGCAAAGGGACAGCCGCCTTGTCTCATGTATTCCGGTTTCGCTTTTTCCAGGACTCTATCAGACTCCCTGCCAATGAAGCAAAGTGGCTGTCCCTTTGCCTCACGGCTTCCATCACATTGTATACGAAAAACGCCCCCTGTTCTCTACAGGGGGCGTCTCAGTACAAAGTTGGTACGTTTGGAAACGCTGATGCTATGCGACTGGCCGCACATGCACCTTGCGGCGGTTTCCCTTGGTGAACTCCACCGTGCCGTCGCAGAGGGCGAACAGGGTGTCGTCCTTGCCGCGGCCGACGTTCTCGCCAGGATGGAAATGGGTACCGCGTTGGCGTACGATGATGTTCCCCGTGGTAACAACCTCGCCGGCAAATCGTTTCACGCCCAAACGTTGAGCGTGGGAATCGCGACCGTTTCGGGTGGAACCAAGACCTTTCTTATGTGCCATGTCTGAATCCCTCCTTTATTTCTCTTCGGCGTCCGTTTTGGCGTCGGCTTTTTCCGCCTTCGGAGCCTCTTTTTTAGCTGCCGGCTTCTTTTCGGCTGCAGGCTTGGCGTCAGAGGCATTCTCTTTGGCCGCTGCAAGCTTCTTCTCGACAGGCTTCTTCTCGGAGGCCGGTTTTTTCTCGGCCGGCTTCTTCTCAGCCGCCGGCTTCTTCTCGGCTGGCTTCTTCTCAGAGGAAGCAGCTTTCGAAGAGGCCTTCGCAGCCGTCTTCACGGCTTTTTCCTCTTTGGGCTCTTCCACCTTGGCTTCGGCCTTTGGCTTGGCCTTGGGGGTGAACTTCTCAGTTCCCACCGCAGAGATCTGGAGCTTCGTCAGTTGTTGGCGATGGCCGCGCAGCTTCTTGTAGTTCTTGCGCTTCTTGAACTTGAAGACCAGTTGCTTCTCGCCCTTGAACTGCTCGAGCACCACGGCCTCGACCTTGGTCTTAGCAGCCTTGGAGGCATCCGTTTCGACGTTTTTGCCGTCAACGATGCAGATCGCCTCAAGTACAATCTTCTTGCCCTCTTCAGCGTCGAGCTTTTCGACTTCCAGGATATCCCCAGGAGCGACTTTGTATTGCTTTCCGCCTGTTTTTACGATTGCGTACATTATATATTTCTCCTTGAATGTGATAAAACGCAAGGAAGTATGTTATCAGCGGCTGAAAGGCAAGTCAACAAGAATGCATGATGAATTGCAATTCTTCATAAGCGGGTCAGAGGTCTGTCCCCTAGTCCCAGCCCCCTGCCCCGCTGCCTTAATGCGCTTCGGACCAGTTGCCCCCGCAGGTCGCCTCGACCTCAAGCGGCACCTTGAGCTCCACGATATTCTCCATGACGCCTTTTACCATTTCAGAGAGGCGCTCGACCTCGTCGGCCGGAGCCGAGAAGTCCAGTTCGTCATGCACCTGCAAAAGCATCTTCGCCTTGAATTCTTCTGCGAACAACCGCTTCTGCACTTCGATCATCGCAAGTTTGATGATGTCCGCGGCGCTCCCCTGCATGGGGTGGTTCATGGCCGTGCGCTCGCCAAAGCCCCGCTGGGAGCCGTTCTTGGCTGAAAGCTCGGGGATATGGCGCTTGCGGCCGAACATGGTTAC
>JAVBQH010000099.1:0-11365 GCA_031549175.1 Raoultibacter sp. | reverse complement strand
AGCAGTGTCTTCCAACCGCCTTACCATGCATGCCTGGAGCTACGTCATCCTGGGAAGGACTGCTCACTGTCCCGTTGGCAGGCAAGAGCCCGGCATGCTTGTTGTCTGCAAGCCGTCAGCAGCGTAACGCCTTTGCTACAGCAACACCTGGCCATCTGTTTTCATGTTGCCTGGCCTTATACTCGCAAGCATAGGGAAAAGACATGGGCTGCTTGGCGGGTGCCCATTACGGAAGGCGGGGTCATGGACAGAGCGGGTGCGGTGGGGGACTTCCCTGTAAACGAGATGACCGAGGTCAGCGTCGGTGATAAGCAGGTTCTTGTTATCAACGACGGGGGGCAATTCTATGCAACGGCGGCGCGTTGCCCGCATATGCGCGGACACCTTGCACAAGGGAGCCTGGATGGAACGATCATCACCTGCCCTTTGCACGGGTCGCAGTTCGATGCGAAGACGGGCAAGGTAGTCCGATGGACGAATTTCACCGGCTTTGCCTTGGCAGCGGCGAAGGCACTTCGCCATCCTCGAGACCTCAAGACGTACCAGACGTCGATACAAGACGGCGACCTCTTCATCGAGGATGCCGATGGATGACTCCCTCTGGATAAAGACGACGCCGGACGCCGGGTGCCCTTCGCTTGCGAGGTCGCAAAAAACCGACGTCGCGATAATTGGTGGCGGGCTGACCGGCCTTCATGCTGCGCTCAAGATCCTTGAGGACGATCCAGCCACAAAGGTTGTTCTCGTGGAGGCAGACCGGATCTGCTGCGATGCCTCGGGGCGCACCATGGGCAAGGTCACATCAAGCCATTCCGGGGTATTCACGCGCCTTCCTGCGGGTAGGGGTGCTGCGTATGTCCAGGCAAACCAAGAAGGCTTCGCCCGGATACTCGAGCTTGTCGAGGCCTATGCCATCGACTGCGACCTACAGCGGGTGTCAAACTATATTTTCGCGGCGGATGATTCGAAGGTCGACCGCGTTCGCAAAGACTTCGAATCGATGAGGGCAGGCGGGCTCGATGTCGAATGGGTCGAGCCGCGCGACAGCGCGTCTTCGGAAGTCCCCTCGGAGTTCGTTGTGGGGATACGGCATTCTGGACAGGCGGTCTATCATCCTCGGAAGTTCGCCCTCGGGCTGCTTGGTGCCATACGGTCGCTCGGGGGTGACGTGTACGAGCATACCGTGGCCACAGGCCTTGTGGAGCAGGACGAAGGTGTGGCGATCTCCATCGACGGGGGCTTGGCACTCGAGGCGAAAAAGGCGATCGTGGCGACTCGCGTCGGACTTGATTTCGACGAGCCGTTCTCAGACTCACTTTCGTTTTGGCATGAGCATATACTGGCGTACCTGCTCGAGGACATGCCTCTGAAGAACTCATACATCCGCTATAAGCTGCCTGTCACGTCTTTCCGCGCAAACACCAAACACCTTCTCTTGGGCGGGAAGGATGCCGAAGCGCTCCCCTTTGAGGACGAGAAGCACTACCAGGCCATAGAGACGTGGGCGCAACAGGCATTTGAACCGGGAAGGCTACAGGACAGGCGGACGGCCGCCTGGTGGGGAGAGGACGGCGATAGCGCCGACATGCTCCCTTTGATCGGGCCTTACCGGAAAGACTCAAAGCATACGTTCATGGCTGCCGGATACTGCGGCTGGGGGATGGCAAAGGCGGCTTTCGCCGGCATCATGCTCTCCGACCTTGTCGCCGGGAGGGCGTCTCCCTATCAGGAAAGTTTCGACCCCTGGCGTTTCGGGTCTGCTTGAAACCAGCCATGCGCCCTTATTATCGGCGGGGCATTTTGGCGGCGATGTCTTGCATCCGGGGGAGCGCATGGTCGAAGAACCTCTTATATGCCTCGCAATAGTAGTTGAGCGAAAGCCTGCCTTCTTGCAAAGGCTCCCGGTCGCGACGGCACCCACCCCGGCATATGTTGTGGTACCCGCAGGAGGCGCATGTCGGATCGAGGAGTTGTGACGGGGCCATGAACCGCGCTGCAATAGAAGAGGTAAGCATCTCCTCGAAGGAAGGCCCTTCGAGCACATCGCCGAGCCGGTAGTCGTCAAGCACGTAGAAGTCGCAGGGGTAAACGGACCCATCGGCTTCGACGGTGGGGTAGGGCTGGCATTGCCCCAGCATGCCGCAATTATCAGGCGCCTCTCCCATCAACATGCGTACCCAGTTGTCAAACGCACGGATGGAGTAGTAGTCGCCTTCGATGAAATCCTTGTACCAAAGGTCGAATACCGTGCAAAGGAAGTCTCCGTAGACCCGCGCCGAAAGGGAGAACTGGTTGCTGCCGTGCTTCTCGTTCAATCCGTCTAGGCACGGTATGAATTGGATGAATCGAAAACCGTGCCTCTTATAGAAGCGGTAGGCCCGCTCAGGCTCAAGCGCCACCTGGCCGGTAAGCACGGTCAGGATATTGAATTCCGCCCCGCACTCAGTAAGTGTCTCGGCTGCTGCAAGCACACGTTCGTGGGTTTTTGCCCCTGCCGCATCGACGCGTGCGTAATCGTGGAGCTCCTTCGTGGCATCGAGGGAGAGCCCGACGAGAAAGCTGTTCTCGGCAAAAAAACTGGCCCAGCCCCCATCGATCAAAAGCCCGTTGGTCTGTATCGTATTGACGATGGTCGCCCCATGCCGGTTGTGCACGTGCTGAAGCTCTACTGCCCGCTTGAAGAAGTCGAGCCCCATAAGAAGCGGCTCTCCGCCCTGCCAGCTGAATGAGACCCATTTCGTCGTTTCGGCGAGCGTCTTTTCGATGAGCGCCTCCAAGGTTTCCTTAGACATCATCCCACGGTTCTTGTGCTCGCGGGTTTCGGTCACATCGGCGTAAAAGCAATACGAGCAGCGCATATTGCAGGTGCCTGAAGATGGTTTTACCAACAGTGAGAGTGCTTCCATGGAACCGCCAATCGAATGAGGGCTATCGGATCATTATTATAGGTCATTTCCGAAGATGGGAGGATCCGTCCCGGGTTGACGGATCCTCCCATCTGGTGATGGTCGCGTTTTTTCACGCCTTTGCCGCGCCGGGCGCGGGTGCGACCTCCAAATCGCCCACTTCGATGTGGACGTTCATGATCCTGCCCTGGAACCGGCTGGTCTCGACGGTATACTCGTCGGTAACCGCCGTGAGGTGCTGGGCCCCCACATCAGCCGTCTCGTCGAAGGATATCTGGAGGGGGATCGTATGCTCGATGCGGCCGGAGGCGACCTCCTCGTTGTTGACGAAGAGCGTGACGGCCCCGCCCTTCCCAAGCCCGCCGCCGTCGTAGTCGAAAGCAACCTTGATCTGGTTGCGCTCATCGGAGAGCGGCTTCTTGCTGCTGAAGTAGTCCCGCTTCATCCCCACGAAGTTATAGCAGAAAGTCGGGATGCCGCCCTTCACGTACAGCGAGAACCCTCCGAATCGCCCTCCGAGCGCGAAGATGACCCCGTCGGTATGCCTGGCGGGGAGGACCTCGACTTCGGCCGTGATGGTGAAGTCGCGATTCTTCATATTGAGGAAGGCCTGGTCACTCACGCGGGAAAAGCCTTCATGCAGCGTTATCTCGGTCCTGTCGCCCATGATCGTGGGCCGGTGCGCAAGGGCGGGGTTGAGCAAAGGGCCGCTCCTGCCGTCCATGGGGAAGACGTTATGCCTGACACCCTCTTCATGGAACACCTTTTTGAGCTCCTCCAATTTCTCGGGATACTGGTCGGCAAGGTTATGGGCACAACAGAAATCCTCTTCGAGGTTGTAGAGCTCCCATACGCAGTCCTCGATCTTGGACCAGCGCGACTCGTGCCCCCAAGGGGCCTTGTTCACCACGCCTGCAAACCATTCCTCATGGTAGATGCCGAAGTTCGCATACACGTTGAAGTACTGCGTCGTGTGCTGCCCTTTCGCCGCCTTGTCGGTGAACGCGTACGCCATGCTGGTTCCCTCGACGGGCTTCTGCTCGACCCCGTCGACGAACTTGGGCTGCGGGATGCCGCACACCTCGTACACGGTGGGGGCGACGTCGATAACGTGGTGGAATTGGCCGTGCACCTCCCCTTGCCCCTCGAAGCGGGCGGGGTAATGGGCGATCATGCCGTTTCGGGTGCCGCCGAAGTTCGATGCGACTGTCTTTGCCCACATGAACGGCGAGTCGAGGGCAATCGCCCAACCTGCGGCGTAATGGTTGTAGGCCTTGTCGGTTCCCAGCTCGTCGATCTTGCTTATCACGAAATCAAAGGGCTCTTTTACGACGTTCATCGAGGTGTTCTCGTTGAACAGGCCGTCCATCATGCCTTCGCACGATGCCCCGTTGTCTCCCAAGATGTAGAAGATGAGCGTATCGTCAAGAAGCCCCAGGTCTTCAAAAGTGTCGACGACGCGTCCGATTTGGTCATCGGTATGGCGGGCGAACCCGGCATAGACTTCCATCTGCCGCGTGTAAAGCTTTTTCTGATCGTCGTTCAACGTGTCCCAATCGGCGATTTCGGAAGGCTTGTCTGCGATCTGGTGGCCTTCGGGCAGGATGCCCATCTGTATCATGTTGTCATGCGTGCGCTGGCGTATGACATCCCAGCCTTCATCGAACTCGCCTTTGAACATGTCGCGATAGTTCGCGGGGGCATGATGGGGCGCGTGGGTGGCTCCCGGAGCAAAATAGATGAAGAGAGGCTTGTCAGGAGTCAGGGAGTGCTGCATATTCACCCAGGCGATGCAGTTGTCGGCCAAATCCTTCGTGAGATGGTAGTCGGGGTCGTTCGGCGGTGTGATCGGGGCGACGCCGTCGAACAGGGCGGGGCGGTACTGGTTGGTTTCGGCAGCCAAGAACCCGTAGAACTTGTCGAAGCCTGAGAAGGTAGGCCAGTGGTCATGCGGCCCTGAGACGGTGGCTTCCCAGGTAGGAGTCTCATGGCACTTGCCGAACTGTGCGGTCGAATAGCCGTTGTCGCGCAGGACGCGGGCCATGGGGGTGGTCGATTTGGGGCGCGTACTGAGGTTGCCGGGGTACGCCGTTCCCAATTCGGTGATGTTGCCCATGTTCACGCTGTGGTGGTTGTAGCCCGACAGCAGCGCGGCCCGGGTCGGGGCGCAGATCGACGTCGTGTGGAAGCGGTTGAACTTCATGCCCCGCTTCGCGAGCCGCTCGGCGGTCGGCATAGGAATCGGCCCGCCGAAGGCACTTGTGGCCCCATACCCCATGTCGTCTATCAGAAAGACGATTACATTAGGTGCGCCATCAGGCGCTTTTGGGGTGAAACGCGGAGGAGGGGGAGGTGGGTTGTCGCCGACCATTGCTACGGTGATCGGTTCGTAGCTCGGTTCGTGCAGGGGGAGGATCGTGCGGTCTGGAACAAAAGGCACCTGGGGGTCTTGGTAGTTCGGCATTATCTGTCTCCTTTGCGATGGAAAACGAATGGCATCGAACTCCAATATAGAGGGGGGCTAACACAGCAGCCTGTGTGCAAGGGATCTTGTCAACGTGCCGTCAAACAGCCGTTGGTTTTTCGTTGGAAGCCGAAGCCGGCATTCCAGATGATTTCTAAAACGACGCCCCACATGCCCCCGGCTGTGGGTAAAGAGCCTGCGTACTGTCTACGGGGGACCTGTGGATGCGAACAGGGCAGCGCGATGAATGAAATATGTTGATAAGGTTTCGGGCTGTTTACAGCTCGCCAAAGACGAGTTGGTGGAACAGGGCGGTATTTACTATGAAGAAGACCTATTTCTGACTTTGAAAAGCCCTGTGATCTGGCGACGTGCTCTATGTGATTCATGCATGTGCGCTTGGGGTTTCTTGGCGTTCGAAAATAGGTACGTCGATAAAGTACAAGATTAAGGAGAAATGAGAACATGAATGGCAATCAAGAGCTGACCTATGAACAGACCAAAGAAGAATTAGCCTATTCGCTCGGTTTCCAAGCTTGTCTATGGGGCCGTCCGTTGTGCGAGTATATGGAGACCATATACCCCGCCATGAAAAACGGGGGATCGCATATCAACTCATTCCATTATTTCGATAAGCCAAAGCCCTCCTCTATACGTTTCGTCCGTACTCCAAACAATGTGACCATAGATGCCTATGCTGCTGGAGACCTACGCGAGGAGCCCATCGTTCTCGTTGTGCCAAAGCAGGAGGATGACCGTTGGTCCATCGTGCAGATCGGTGACCATTTCGACAACGTGGCCTACAATGTCGGGGCAAGCAAAGGGCAAGAGCCTGGGGTTTTCGTGATAACGGGGCCGGACAACAAAGGACTTGAGTTTCCTGCCTACATGAAACAGATTACGGTCTCTACGACTTTTGCTGTTGTTGCGCTTCGTGTCGTGCTTAACGGCATGGCTGATCTGGAGGCGGCTCGCGCCGTCCAGAGAACCGTCAAGCTCATCCCTTACTCAAAGTATGTGGCCCACGGCATCCATACCGAGTTCGAAGAGCCCGTCAACGACCCCGATTACTACGAGCAGTTCCATTTTGTTCCCAGCGTTGAAGCCGGGTTGGAGCGCTACGAGTATATCGGCAAAGGCATGAAACTGTTCCTTTCCAAGAATAGCGATTACAACGATCCGATCGTCCAACAGTTCCACCAAATCGGACTCAGTGTGAAGGAGGGGTTCAACCCAGAGGGGATGGACGAGCCGACCAAGCGCGGGCTTATCCGCGCCAACGAGGCGGCAGAGCAGCTCATCAGGTACGCCTATACCAATATGGTTGAGAAGGCTGATGGTTGGAACTATATTTATACCGACGGCAAGCCCAACCATAGCTTTGCGTTGCGGGCCAGCCTCGCAACGTACGTTCCCGGCGGTAATTTGGCCGAGGAGATCATATACGGGAATACGTGGGTCGACTCAAACGACGAGCAGCTGCACGGCAAAAACAGGTACGTTCTTCGTTTTGAGAAGGATCGGCTCCCTCAGGCAAGGATCTTCTGGAATCTGGCGATGTATGCCGAAGACATGCTCTTCGTCAAAAACGACTTCGTCGACGCAAGTGGGGACCCTTATGGGCGCTGCACCATTGGAAGCACCACCGACGGCATCAAATACGATGACGATGGATCGATCACGATATTGATCCAGCATGAACGTCCTGAAGAAACAGCCAATTGGCTTCCTGCGCCTGATGCGATCTTTAACCTGACCCTGCGCATGTACGGCCCCTCGGCCGATGTCCTTGCGGGGAATTACCGGTTGCCGGCAGTCGAGAAGGTCGGCTAGGCACAAGCGTCAGGAAACCCACTGTATACGTGAACGGAGGGCGCATGCGCCCTCCGTCGTTTTCTTTTGCAGGCATTGGTCCAAAAGACGGCCTCAAGGCTGATCTTAGTACCTGCCGTACTCGAGCGTCGTCTCGTACCAGGCGATTATATTCTCGCGCTTGGCGGTCTCAAGGACGATCGAGCAGTCCATGATGAACCCGCCGTCGCCCATGCAGTCGTCGAGCATCCGCTTCGTGGCCTCACGAACGTCATTTTCGCTGCCGTAGGAGAGCATCGTCGACGGAAGGTTTCCGCAGATGCAAGCTACGTCGCCAAGAACCTCTTTCGCACGCTTGATGTCCACTTCCTCGAACATATAAGCGACCTTTCCCTTTGGGACGTCGCGCAGGGTCTCAAGGCGCGTGTTGTACTTGCCTTCGCAAAACACATAGGGCGTCCTGCCGTCTTCGATGATCGCCATCATCATTGCGCGAAGCCCTGGCCAGTAGAACCTCTCATAGGTTTCGGGGGACATGAATTCGTCCACGCCTTCATGCAGCGGGATGAACACATATTCGGCGTCGACGGCCCGTGCGCCGGCGAGCGTACGTTCGATGCAGATGCGCTCCATGACCTTCATCACGCGGTCTAGCTTGTCCGGATGTTCGACCGTGTCCATGATCGCCCGCACTATGCCGCGGAAGTTGTCGGCAAACATATCGAATGGGCAGGTCTGAGCTGTGGACGGGCCGATCGGATAGCCAAGCTCTGTGATGTAGTTGGTGACATCGCCAAGCTCGGAGACCCATCGCGCCGAAAGGTCCGCAGCGTTTTGCAGGGCTTTGAACGATGCCTGCACCTCGGGGCTTGCAAGGGGCACAAGGTCGAGCAAGACATTGTATTCGGTGGGGTTTTGGAAGTTCAGGGCTTTGAAGCCTTCAAGGGCTTTAAACTTGCGGGGAAAGAACTTGGTAAGGACGAAGTTCGTAGGATCGAAGCAGAACTCGTCGAACTCGTCTTCCTCGATGTAGGTGTCGTCATGGATCTGGAAGCCGAGATTCAAGGGGATGCCGGAATCCGGGCCAGGGAAATGCATGTGTGCGGCACCGAGTGCGGTCATCGGGTCTATCGGATAGAGGATCGGCGCCCAAGCGAGGTCGACCTCGACGTCTTCGAAGAACTGCTTGACACCGGGCTTGATGTTGCGGAGGTCTTTGAGGACGGTGTACATGGGGATGTCGTAGGCCATGGCGTATATGCCGGCGCATTTTGGCGCGAATGGTACGCGGTCGGGTTTTTCGAGTGCGACTGTCTTCCTTACTCGCTCTGCTCTTTCAGCTCTCTTCGTTTCGGTTTCTTGCGACATACAGACCTCTCCTTACTATTGGCTCCTGTGCGCACGTACCGGTCTCAAGGCACGCCCTGCCCCCAGAATTAAAAGCCGGCATCCGCTGGGATGCGTCATGTTCTTGGGTTGATTTTTACAGGTCGCTACCGTGTATGATGGCGGCAACAGCGCCGCGGCAATCATCGGGACCCTCATTGCTGAGGCCCGCTCAGGTCTCACTGCCCATTCGTCCTGCATTTCGAAGGGAGTGGAGTCTTTCGAGACTCTGATCATAAAAATCCCAGTTCGAATCGTACGGTAGCTAAATGATAGGGGGCATGTAGGCATGATTATACCCCCGTACGCAGCCGTTTCTTTTGGCCTATCCCCCTTCCGGTCGCAATAGCGTGCCAAAGCGCAGCCTCCAAGGGCATGACCTTACGCACACATGCGGCCTCCAGTGTCTAACAAGCTGGCCATACGGGGTATATTCGGCAGCATGCGCGGATACTGCGGAGTTGGACGCAGACCCTTGAGAAAAACTTTGGAATTCGTCCAGTCTGCTGCTAAACTGGAAGCGGTTGGCGGGCAATCGAATTTCTTACATGCTACAGAGAACGGGTGGTGAAGGTGCCGCCGCGTCCTTGGGCAGAACCCGCAGAAACACTTCCTTATGGGGGATGAGAGGGGTTTTCGGTATGATTACCATGCAGACGGCACGTACTTCGGAAATCGATGAGATCGATGACGCTATCAGCGAAATCAAAGGCCAGATCGACTTCAACTCCTTGAAGAAGAATTCAGGGGGGATAATCTTTTGCCATATCGACTTCGTTGAGAGCGGCATGGTCGCGGCGCTGTGCGAGGAGCTGCCCTTCAACGTCATCGGCATGACCTCCATGGCAAGCGCCGACGTCCACGGCTACGGCCTTTATGACCTGACCCTGTCGGTTCTCACGAGCGACGAAGTCAGCTTCGAGGTCGGCATGACGGGAAGCATCACCCCTGATAACTACACCGGCGAGATCGACCGCCTCTATCAAAGCGTCCGCAGCCGGGTCGACAGCGACCCTGCAATGATTCTCACCTTCATGCCCTATATGCGGGACGTGTCGGGCTATGAGGTGGTCGCGGCCATGGACAAATCGTGCAACGGCATCCCCATGTGGGGCTCTATAACGAACAACATAGACTTCAACTACGAGACCGTGCAGACCATATGCAACGGGGAGAACCTGCCGGCAGGCGTCGCCATGATGTTCTTGAGCGGGCCGGTCAACCCCCGCTTCATCGTCAAATCCATTCCCGAGCGCAACATTGCCAGCAACCGGGCGATCATCACGAAGATCGAGGGCGCGGTACTCTACGAGGTCAACGACCAGCCCTTGCTTGAGTATTTGGCCAATATGGGGCTGGTGGTCACGGAAGACAACATCACCACGACGCCGCTCATGGTCTACTACGAGGATGCGGAAGAGCCGGTCGCCTTGGGCTTCTACACGCTTTTTGACGACGGCTCGGTGTTGACAGGGGGCGAAATGCCCGTCGGCACGTCATTCGCCGTCGGCAGCATCGACAAGGAGGGCATCTTCGAGTCTGCGGAAGAGGGCCTTAAAGAGATACGGGGCTGCGAGGATTGGCAGGCCGCCCTCATGCTTCCCTGCGTCACGCGCTATATCATGCTCTCGCCTGACCAGGATAGAGAGCTCCAGCTGATAGAAGACACGATGGCAGGCACCGGCCGGCCCTTTATGATGGGGTACTCGGGCGGCGAGATCTGCCCCATGCCCGGCCCCGACGGGAAACTGCACAACCGCTTCCACAACTACACGTTCTGCGCCTGCGTTTTCGCGTAGACCTTCTCACGTGAAAGAAGGTGAGCGGCTTGGGGGAAGCAGGGCACGGCGAGACATTTGAGGATCTGCAGGCGAAGGTCGCCGAGCATGAGCGTACCATCCGCAAGCTCAACCGCGAGATCAACCATCTGGAGCAAGCGATTGCTCGGGAGAAGACAGCCTACACGACCGTCCTCAACCAGCAGAAGGCCAGCACCTTCATCATACGGGAGCGGGAACGCTACCTTGCTCTCCTACTAGCCAATTCTCCGAGCATCATCTTGTTCCTTAGCCAGGAAAAACGGGTTGAGTTCTGCACCGATTACTTCGTTGACAAGGCCGGGTTCAAAAGTGTTGCGGAAGTCCTCGGGCATAGCCTGGCCGAGGTCTTCTCTCCGTTCCTTGACGAGGCCTCGCGCTCGAAACTCTTGGAAGAGAGCGACAACGTCATCCAAACCAACATGCCCGCCTCCTTCGATATGGCGTTTTGCTTCACCGAAGGCGGCGAGAGGGAAGACTTCACCGGTATGCTGGTCCCGATGAAGGACGAGAAGCAGGAGAGCAAGGGGCTTATGCTCATGTTCAACGACGTGACCGACCTCAAGCGGTCGCGCGAGGAGGCCCTTGCGGCCAGCAAGGCAAAAGGCTCGTTCCTCTCAAACATGAGCCACGAGATACGCACCCCCTTGAATGCCATCATCGGGATGACGCATATTGCCCAAAAAGACGTGGGCGACCAGCAAAAGGTGATGCATTCGCTGAAGGAGATCACGACGGCGTCCACCCATCTTCTCGGCATCCTGAACGACGTGCTGGATATGTCGAAGATCGAGTCGGGCAAGTTCGAGATCAGCCCCGATCCCTTCGATTTTGCCGCCGCCATGCAGGAGGTCGGCGCCATCGTAACCCAGCGCTGCGCCGAAAAATCCATCACCTTCTCGGCCGAAACCGCCGGCCTTGGCGACGCGTGGGTGCTTGGCGACAAGCTGCGCCTCAAGCAGGTCTTGATCAACCTGCTG
>JAVBQH010000138.1:0-7090 GCA_031549175.1 Raoultibacter sp. | reverse complement strand
TTGATGAGGAAGCCACTTCGGCCGATATCAAACCCGCGTACCAGGAAATGGCCCAAATACTGCATCCCGACCGTTTTGAGTCGAATAAGAAGCTGCAAGATCGTGCCACCGAACAGTTCAAGAAGCTGCAGCAGGCCTACGACCTGCTTGGAGGAGCGAATCAACCAGGCGAAGCAGGACGTGCCCGTGAAGAGCAGGATGCACAAAGAGGGCTGCGCGCACGGTTGGCAGGAATACAGGCGGCACGCGTCCAGCTTCTTGCCCAACGGGACGCGGTATCTGACGACCGGAGGAATGGGTTGATAATCGGGGCGCTCGGGCTTGCGGTCGGCGTACTGATAAGGAACAGCCCGATTGCCGTCGCTCTGGGCGGCGTTGCGCTGGTGTGGGGCGTCGTCAAGGCGATCACCTGCCACGCAACCATCGGCACCCTCGACGAACACATTGCCAAGCTCCGCGCCGAGCAACAAAAGCTCGAGGAAGAGCTCGAATAAGTAAGAGTGTGCAGGGTCCCACGCCGTGGGACAGGGGAAGACAAAAGGTCTTTTGCCCCACGGCGTGGGACCCTGCACATGCGCACACAATAAGAAAGAAGAATCATGAGACAAGAACGCTTGCGTAACGTGGCAATCATTGCCCACGTCGACCATGGAAAAACAACACTCGTAGACCGGCTGCTGTATTCGGCCGGCGTATTTCGAGAGAACCAAAATGTCGAGGAGCGTGTGCTCGACTCGAACGACCAAGAGCGCGAGCGCGGGATCACCATCTTGTCGAAGAACATCTCCATCCGCTACAAGGATGTGAAGATCAACGTGATCGACACGCCCGGCCATGCCGATTTCGGCGGCGAGGTGGAGCGTGTCCTCAATATGGCCGACGGCGCCCTGTTGATCGTCGATGCGTTCGAGGGGCCGATGCCGCAGACCAGATTCGTACTTCGCCATGCGCTCGAACTCGGGCTGCGCATTATCGTGGTGGTCAACAAGATCGACCGTCCGGGATCGCGCCCGAACGAGGTGGTCGATGAGGTCTTCGATCTCATGGTCGAGCTTGAGGCGAGCGACGAGCAGCTTGACTTCCCCGTGATCTTTGCAAGCGCGGTAAACGGCTATGCCCGCTACGATGTCGAGGACGACACCGACGACATGATCCCCCTGCTCGACACTATCCTCAAAGAGGTGCCCGCCCCTGATTGCGAGCCTTCTGGGCCGGTGGCCATGCAGCTTTGCACAATCGACCACTCAAGCTTTGTCGGCAGGATCGGGGTCGGCCGCCTGTTTTCCGGAACGATCAAGAAAGCCGAGCCGGTACTCGTGATAAAGAATGACGGCACGCGCTACAACACGGTGATCAAGGAGGTCTATACCTTCGAAGAGCTGGGCAAGAAGAAACAGACCGAGGTATATGCCGGCGACATCGTCGCAATCGTCGGTGTCGACGACGCTGACATCGGCGACATGGTGACAAGCCGCGACAACCCTATCCGCCTTGACCCGATCGAGGTCGAAGAGCCGACTATGGCCGTCGTGTTCGAGGCGTCGTCAAGCCCCTTGGTCGGGCGTGAGGGAGAGATCGTCGGTGCCCGCCAGCTGAAGGAACGCTTGATGCGTGAGGCGGAAAGCAATATCTCGATGCGCATCGAAGAACTCGAGGACAAGACCGGCGTCGAGGTTGCCGGCCGGGGCGTCCTCCATCTTTCGGTCCTTATGGAGACCATGCGGCGCGAAGGCTTCGAGTTCCAAGTCGGCCGTCCGCGCGTGCTGATAAAAAAGGACGGAAACGGGCGTAAGCTCGAGCCCATCGAAGAGGCGACGGTCGACGTCCCAAGCGAGTATGCCGGCAAGGTCATCGAGGTCTTCGGCAGCGCCGGCGGCGAGATGACCGACATGTTCCAACGGGGCGAGCAGACGCACCTCGTCTTCAAGATACCGACGCGCGGAACCATGGGCCTTCGCACACGCCTTTTGAACATGACGCGCGGCGAGGCAACGATGTTCCACCACTTCTCCGAATACGGCACCTACCGAGGCGATTTTGCTGGGCGGAAAAACGGGTCGCTGATCTCCATGTCTACTGAAAAAAGCGTCGCCTATGCGCTTGACTCGCTCCAGGAGCGCGGCAAGCTGTTCGTCGGCGCCGGCGAGGAATGCTACGAGGGCATGATCGTGGGGGAATCTGCCAAGGAAGGCGATATGGTCGTGAACATCGCGAAGAGCAAGCAGCTGGGGAACCAGCGCTCCTCCGGTGCCGACAAGGCCATCCAGTTGACGCCGCCGGTCACCTTCACACTTGAGGAAGCGCTTGAGTATATCGAGAACGACGAGCTGGTGGAAATCACGCCGAAGAGCATCCGCCTGCGCAAGCGGGTTCTTTCCGCGGTGGAGCGCAAGAAGGCGAACAAGAATTAAGCGCGGATTTTAGGCCGGGACCTTCCCCCGCAAGAGCCCGCTTCCTTGTGCGAGCCTTGCGGGACAGCATATAAAAGAGCACACCGTGAACTGAAAATGGGTATATTGTGCAGGTAACACACCCTTTATCTACCTGTGCGACAATACCAACAACATTACGTCTCCCCATGCCCTTCGGGTATGTCCAAGGAAGGTTTATATGAAGGCTAGCAAAGCTATTAAGGCTGTATGTACTCTTGGGTTGGTTTCCGCTTGCGCGCTCACGTTCGTTGGATGTTCGGGGAACTCGCAAGGTCTGACCGGAGGCGTGGCAGCAACGGTGAACGGGGTGGAAATCCCCGAAGACAAGGTCACCACCCTTGTGCAGAACATGAGGACTACGAGCAGCCTTGAGACCGAAGAAAAATGGGGTGCCGCCCTTTCGCAATACGGCATGACGCCGGAATCATACCGCGAGCAGGTGATCAACTATTTCGTTGAGGAAGAGCTCATCAAACAGGCCGGCAAGGAAAACGGCATCACTATACCCGCTTCTGAGATTGATAGCAAGGTGAACGAGACCAAGGCAAAGATCGGTGGAGACGCGGCTTGGCAGAAGGCCCTCAAAGAAAAGGGCATGACCGAGCAGGAATACCGGGACAGCGTGGAACTCGGCCTCGTCAAAAACCAGCTGACCGAAAAGGTCGTCCCCAAGGCCGACTCTTCGGAAGAGAGCAAGCTTGAGTACGCAAAGATGTACGCATCGGCCTATGACGGGGCAAAGCGGTCCTCGCACATTCTGTTCAAGTCAGAAGAGGGGGCGAAAGCCCAAGAGGTCCTCGACAAGATAAATTCAGGTGAGCTTGACTTCGCGCAGGCGGCAACCGAATATTCCCAGGACAGCGGATCAGCTGCGAAGGGCGGCGATGTCGGTTGGGACAAGCTGAGCTCGTTTGTCACCGCCTACACCGACGGCCTCAATCCCCTTGAGAAAGACCAAGTGAGCGGCCTGGTGACAAGCGACTACGGTATCCATGTCATCAAGTGCACCGATGTGTTCAACGCCCCTGAAGAGGTCACGGACATCAGCCAGCTGCCGGCAGAATTCCAGGAAAAGATAAACACTTCCTTGTCGGCTTCCGACTCTGCCACGGCATTCCAAACGTGGCTCGACGCCTACAAGGAAAAGGCTGAGATAAACATCAACCCGATCCCGGAAAAGGCCCCCTACAAAGTCGATATGTCGAAGTACAGCGCAAGCACCGGTACCAGCACCGGGCAATAAGCGTTTCGCAAGAGAGGGCAGAAACCCAGCAAGCAGAATTGCTTGTGGGCGGTTTACGGCTGTTGTATACTACGTATCCGCTGCGTTTTCTTGGACGGAAGAGGCGTTGCGAACAAGGAGAGATGACCGAGCTGGCCGAAGGTGCACGATTGGAAATCGTGTGTGCGCCAAAAGCGTACCTGGGGTTCGAATCCCCATCTCTCCGCCATTTGAAAATTTACCGGAGAGAATCCTTCCGCTATCTTGGAAGACTGAGGTCGGAAGGGGATTCGAACCTGCGAGGGGTGAACAGTCCGGCGGACTGTTCACAAAGGAGCGCGAAGCGCGACGTGCACGGATGCGAGCGCAGGTGAGCAGCCGTGAATCCCCAGCTCTCCGCCATTTGAAAACTTACTGGGCGAGGAGTTGCCTCGCGGGCAACGAATGTTTCACGTGAAACATTCGTTCGTTATCTGGGCAAGGTCACTTGATGGCCTGTCGCCAGACATTCTGCTGCGTAGCCACTGACGGAGCAGAAGCGATACATCATCCCATGCGGAGGGGTGGCAGAGTGGTTGAATGCGGCGGTCTCGAAAACCGTTTCACCGGTATTCCCGGTGACGAGGGTTCGAATCCCTCCTCCTCCGCCAGAGTAAAAATACAGCCCACCCATGTCTTTCAGCATGTTCGAGACCCGCTTGTCCGCAAGAGGGGTTCGAACCCGCGAGGGGTGGACAGTCCGGCGGACTGCTCACAAAGGAGCGCGAAGCGCGACGCGCACGGATGCGAGCGCAGGCGAGCAGCCGTGAACCCATCCTCCTCCACGAACCTCAACCCTCATTTTCCTTCGGTGCTTCGAGCTCCGCACGAGCGGAGAAGGCATATTCCCCAGACAGAGGAAGGGCGGTGTATCTTGGCAGCGAAGGGGTATTACGTGCCTATTACGGCAACCTGCTATCCGGGCGGGAAGGCTGTGTCATAATACAATGAAAGGCGGGCAAACGCTCAAGGCCGTATAGTAAGCGAGGGAAACATGTTTGACCGGGTAATAGACAAAACGGAACTCGAGGTTCCCGAAATCCCAGAGATATTGGAAAAGGTCCTCCTCTTTTCGCTTGAAGAGGGAAAAGAAAAGATGCTGCAGGGTGGCGAGGTCGTCCCGTTTACGGCCCTTGTCGTGAAGGAGAACCTCTTCCTCGAGACCCATCCAGGCGAAACAGTTGAAGAATGCTACAACGCCGCAGACCACACGGTGCAAGGAGCGCGCGGTGCGCAGGCCTATGCATTCTGCTATGACGGCTATGTCGAGACAGACGCCGGCATGCGAGATGTTCTGATCGCAGAAGGTGGGATCCCTGGGGAAGACGGCGGCATCGCGGTCGGATACCTCTACACCCAAAATGGCGACGAGTTCACCTTCGAAGAAGAGCCCGCCTATATTGGCGACGCACCTAACTTCATGTCGGGCCTGAAAGAGGCGGATGATTATGAAGAAGAGGAGATAGAAGACCGTTATCTGGAAGAGGATGAAGAAAGCATCTAGCCTTCTCGTTCATAATGTGATCCAGGGCTAACGCCTCCCCGCCAGATGTTCGGGGAGGCTTTTTTGTACGGAGGCGCTTTCAAAAAGGGGAGTGCGGCGACGAGGCAACGAAGGGGAGGGATCGCAGAAAAGAATGCGCGATTCCAGAAAGGTGCAATGGAAGACGAAGGAAGGATCGTGGGACGCCGGAGCAAGGTTTCTGCAAGCTTTCTGAAAGGTGTCGACGCTAAGATGATCGCAAGAGGCAACTACAGTCTGTTTGCCCATTGCAAAAGATGGCCTCAGGCTGAAGAGAAGGCGCGGGCTGGCAAGATCGTCGTGCATTCGGGCTGTGTTGGGCAGGGGCAATTGTGTGTTCAAGAAATTCTTCTTGCTACGCGATAGACGCTTTGCTAGAATAATCAGGCTAATCCTGCTTCGGGTATATGCCTTCAACAGCCCCGAAGCCGTAAGTCCAGAGGAGGTGAGCTGATGAAGGCTTATGAACTTTTGTTTTTTGTAGCACCGTCAATCGACGAAGACTCCCGCGTTGCCACCATGAAACGTATCGAGGGCACCATTGCCGAAGGCAAGGGCGCTATTGACAATGTCGACGAGTGGGGAAAACGCAAACTCGCTTTTGAAATCGATGGAATGGCCGACGGCGATTACACGCTGATCGACTTCCATGCAGATCCCACAAATATTGCCGAGCTCGATCGTGTTCTGCGTATTACCGACGCTGTGGTGCGCCATATGATCGTCAGGCGTGAGGATCGCGACTAGCCGCGTCGGCAATGTGGAACGTTTCTTACAAGAAGCTTTTCAAGCATGAGAAGAGGTAAGTATTATGAGCATCAACCGAGTGGTTATCAGCGGGAATCTGACTCGCGACCCTGAATTGCGCTCTACGGCCAGCGGCCTTCCCGTCCTTGGTTTTGGCGTTGCGGTCAACGACCGTCGTAAGAACCAACAGTCGGGAGAGTGGGAGGACTATCCCAACTTCATCGACTGCACCATGTTCGGCGCGCGTGCCGAAAGCCTGTCAAGATTCCTTGGCAAAGGGGCGAAAGTCGCGATTGAGGGAAAGCTTCGTTGGAGCCAATGGGAGCGTGACGGACAAAAGCGATCGAAGATCGAGGTGATCGTCGACGAGCTCGAATTCATGTCGAGCAGAGGGGAGAGCTCTCCTCAAAGCGAGCCTGCTTCGGCTCCTGCACCAAGTGCTCCGGTGGTTGATGTGTCTTCTTCCGTTTACGATGAAGACATCCCGTTTTAAAACATACGAAAGAGGTTATTAGAAAATGTCAGACTATGCAAAGCAGCCTCGTCGCAAGTATTGCCAGCTCTGTAAGGATGATGCGCAGTACGTCGACTACAAGGATACACAAATGCTGCGAAAATACGTCACCGACCGTGGCAAGATCAAGCCCCGCCGCGTAACCGGTGCTTGCACCCAGCATCAGCGCGATATCGCAACGGCAGTCAAGCGTGCACGTGAAATGGCCTTGATGCCATATGCCGTGCCTGCTGTAAGCGGCCGCGGCGACCGTCGTAGCCGCTAGTTAGAGGAGGCAACGACATGAAAGTAATCCTACTCCAGGAACTGAAAGGCAAAGGTGGCGAAGGCGATGTCGTCGAAGTAGCCAACGGTTTTGCCAACAACTATCTGTTTCCAAAGCAGATCGCCATTGCGGCGACAAGCGGTAACTTGAAGCAGCTTGAACAGCGCAAGCACAATATCGCCAAACGCGAGGAAGACCGCCTTACAAAGGCGAACGAGACCAAAGACACCCTTGCCGGAACCGTCGTCCGCGTAGAGGCGAAAGTCGGAGAAGAGGGTCAGCTGTTTGGCTCGGTCACGTCCCAGATGATAGCCGAAGCTTTAACCGAGGCAACCGGCCTCGAGATCGA
>JAVBQH010000129.1:0-8229 GCA_031549175.1 Raoultibacter sp. | reverse complement strand
ATAACGGAAGAACCCCTTTTCCTCGCCTGCAAGAAAAACTCCTATACTTGGGAGGTAATCAACCATAAGGGAAGGAGCGGGTTTATGGGTGCAGAAAACGACCGGGTGGAAGCCCAGCCTGATCTCGATCCACATATGCTGATCGAGATCGAGAAGAACGGCCCTTACATAGTGCATGGAGGCGTGCCCCTCAAAGGGGGCATCATCACGCCTGTCGGCGGCCATTACGAAATGGCCGAGGGCGAGGCCTACCCCTACGATGAGAGGTATGTCCTCTGCAGGTGCGGGGAGACCTCCACCCCTCCCTTCTGCGACGGGGCCCACCTTACGAACGGCTTCGACGGGACCGAGACGGCGTCTCATACGCCCTACCGCGACCGCGCCCAGGTCTTTGTCGGTGAGGGGCTCGAGCTCCTCGACGACAAGCGCTGCGCCTATGCGCGCTTCTGCCACCGCGATGACGGGAACGTCTGGTCGCTGACGGAATCATCGGGCGACGAGCACTGCCGCGCCGAGGCCATCAAGGCCTCCTCGATGTGCCCGTCCGGACGCCTGGTCCATCTGGACAGCGAGGGCAAGCCCCTTGAGCCGGAACTGAAGCCTGAGATCGTGGTCATGGAGGATCCGGAGCAAGGAGTAAGCTCCGCCTTGTTCGTCAAAGGCGGCATCCCTTTGGAGTCTGCCGACGGGGAGCTCTACGAACGCCGCAACCGCTATGCGCTCTGCCGCTGCGGCCATTCAAGGAACATGCCCTATTGCGACGCAGCCCACGTCAACATACGCTTCAAGGCGTGATTCGAAGCAGCAGGCTGCGCCTGGCATAAGGCCCCAGGCCAGGTCCCGGAAAAGAAAAGGTCAGACGACAAACGTCTGACCTGCTAGTTTTGGTAGCCCCGACCGGATTCGAACCGGCGATCTCCGCCTTGAGAGGGCGGCGTCCTGAACCGCTAGACGACGGGGCCATAATTTTTCGCTTCTGCAGTATACCTCAGATCGACTATCCTCGGTGCCTTTTTTTCAGAGGCTCGCGCCTTTGAAATGGCTGGGGTGGAAGGAGTCGAACCCTCACATACGGTACCAGAAACCGCTGTCCTGCCATTAGACGACACCCCAGTGTCAGAGCATGCCGCGCATGCCAAGATCCTCATTGCGGCGAGCAGACGCGAGTGAATATATTACTTATCCGGCAAGGCTTCGTCAAGTTTTCGAGCCGAGAAAGTCGAAGACGGTGTTGAAATAGAGCTCGGGATTGCGCTGGTTGCTTTGTGCGTGTCCGGCCCCCTGTACAACCAGAAGCTTCTTCGCACGCGCCGCACAGGCCTCGAACAAAGAGTAGACCATCTCCGTGGGAACGAAGTCGTCGTCGGCGCCGTGGATGAACAAGGTCGGCGTCATGCTCTTCCGTACCTGTTCAAGGGTCGAGGCCTCTTTGAAATCGTAGCCTCCACGCAGTTTGAAGAAAACGTTCACCTCTTCAAGCGTTGGGAACGGCTTCAGGCCGAAAAGCCTTTGCAGGTGCTCGGAGAACAAGCCCCATACCTCGGTGTAGGCGCAGTCGGACACGGCTGCGACGACCTGCGAGGGCAATGCCTCCCCCGTGGCCATCAGCACCGCGGCCCCGCCCATCGAATGCCCGTGAAGGACTACCTTGCTGTCCTTTCCGTAGGTGTCAAGGATAAACTGCACCCATTTCAAAAGGTCAAGGCGATCAGTCCAGCCCATCCCGACGAAGCGACCGGCACTCTTCCCGTGGCAGCGGAGGTCGGGAATAAGGACGTTGTACCCTTGGGCTGCATAAAACGACGCGGCCATCTCCATGTCGCTATGGGTGCCTGTATAGCCGTGGACAAGCAGTGCCCAGTTCTTGGAAGGCGCCGGATTGGGATACACATAGCCGACCAGGTTATAGGGATGCCTTCCACCGCTCTTGATCGTGACCTCGCTTGCCCGGGCCTGCGCGAGCCAGGCATCCCGCTTTTGTATCAGCACCTCGCGATGGGCCATGATTATTGCCTGGTCGACCTCGTTCTTCGTTCCATAGGTAAGCGAGGCATCCTCTTCGTCCTTGTTGCGAAACAGCACCGTCTTGCCGTTCTTGTCGGTGACTAAGGCGTAGTTGACTAGGTAGTTTGCAAGCACTACCTGCGATATCCCCGCCACCAGGGCAGCGCCGCCGAGAATCCCTGCGCCGACCTTCAATGCTTTGCCTGTTGTCGCCATGTGGCCACCACCCTTCAACGCGTGAGCGCGGCATGTTCGAACTTAGAGTTTACCGCTCCTTGCCGAATTCGACCATGGGTTGCACCATGCTGTTACGAAACAGATGGACGTATCGGATTGCAGAGGGGTTTCCAAAGTTGTAGGCTGGAGAAGACCATTGACGAGGAAGGCTCCAAGGCGATGCATGCCGACACCATCATATACGGGTCCTCCTGCTTCACGGGAGAGGTGGCGTCGGGCAGACCGCCTTCCCTATCTGCGGCGCCTCCCGGATACCTCCCAGCCGCCCATCCAAGCGACCGTATAGCCGTTGCCTTGGCGCAAGGCCGCATCGTGTATGTCGGCCCCGCCCGGGGTGCCCAAGGCCTTCGGGGCAGGGGAAGCACGGTCTATGATTTCGAGGGGTCGTTCATCATGCCCGGGTTCCATGATGCTCATATGCACTTCTTCCATACCGCCCTCTACCGCTCACCCCTGGCACTCGAATTCCGGGGCACAAGCGAGGAGGACTGCGTGCGCAGGCTTGCCCCCCTGGCCGCAACAAGGCCGGCAGACGCATGGCTGCTGGCGCAAGGGTGGCGGGAATACCTGTGGGACCGGCCGGTCTTGCCAAGCAAGGCTTCGCTTGATCGCGCCTACCCCGACCGGCCCGTGGCGCTCTACTCGGGGGATGCGCATACGCTTTGGCTGAATACCTGCGGGATGAGAAGGCTCGGCGTCGACCCTGCATCCCCCCTCGAGCAGCCGGGCTACGACCGCGATGCTTCGGGCGGGCTCACGGGGATCGTGAGGGAGGCCGATGCAATGGGGCTCATGGTGAAGGTCATGGCAGGCTTCTCCGATGCCGAACTGAAGGATGCCTACAAAGACCTGTGCGGCCACCTTGGCTCGCTCGGCGTCACCTCGGTATGCGATGTCGCCCTCACCTCAGAAGAGGGTGCCGACTTCATACGGGAGGACCTCTTCTCGGCCCTTGAAGGGGAAGGCACCCTTTCGATTCGCCCCCACCTGTTCCCGGCCCTGACCGACGACATGGGACGGTTCGAGTCGCTGCAAAGGAGCTGTTGCGGAAGCCGCCTGAAGGCGGTCGGCCTTAAGCAGTTCTTTGACGGCATATCGAGCCAGCACACGGCATGGTTCACTGAGCCTTACGCAAACCCCCGCTTCCCTGGTGACAGGGGTCTTCCCGCCGTTTCACCGGAAAGGCTGGAATCCCGGGTCCTGGCGGCGGCGCGCGCCGGGCACGCCGTCCGCATCCATGCCATAGGCGATGCCGCGATCCACCATGCCCTCGCCGTCTTTGCAAAGGCGCGGCGGCTCTACGGGCCGCCAAAGACGGGGCTTAACTGCCTCGAGCACTTCGAGGCGCCCCGGCAAGCCGACATCGCGCGGATGGCAGCGCTCGATGTGGCCGCTTCGATGCAGCCGGCACATATCTCCCTCGACCCGGGCGGGCCCGAGCTCGACCTCGGCGAGGAGCGTTCACGGCTGATGTGGCCTTTCAAGGATCTAGTGGAGGCGGGCGCCCCCCTTGCCTTCGGATCGGATGCACCGGTGGTGCGCCCCGCCCCCCTGGACGCATTGTATGCCGCGATCACCCGGAAAGACCCTTCCACGCACAAGCCGGACGAGGGCTGGCATCCCGGGCAATGCATCTCCTTGGCCGAGGCTCTCTCGGCATATACCCTTGGCGGCGCCGCGATCACAGGACGAGCGCATGAGCTCGGGAAGCTCGCCCCCGGCTATTTCGGGGACATCGCCGTCTTCGACCGCGACCTTTTTATGCTCGACCCCGAGGAACTCCAAGAGGCCCAAGTCGTCGCCACTTTCCTGGGCGGCGAACGTGTTTTCTCGCGCTGAGGGCCCGGCCGTCAGCGCCTGCGGCCGTCCGGCTCCCTGAACCCCAGGTTCCACATATGGTTGAGCGGACCGCTCCCCTTTCCCACGTGGATCCCGTGCTCGAGGGCCCCGGTAATATAGCGCTTCGCTGCAAAGACGGCTTCCTCAAGCGTGGAGCCTTGGGCAAGCCCGCATGCGATTGCGGATGAAAGCGTGCAGCCGGTCCCGTGCGTGTCACCCGTGTCGATGCGCCGCTGGCGCAGCCAGGTCGTTTCACCGGCCTTGTTAACCAGGAGGTCGTCGGCCGAATCCGTATCGTGCCCTCCCTTTATGAGCACGGCACAGCCGAACCTGTGCTGAAGCGCCCGGGCGGCCCGTTCGCGGGACCCCTCGTCACGCAGGGCTTCGCCGACGAGCACCTCCGCCTCGGAGATGTTGGGGGTGATGAGGTCGGCAAGGGGGAAGAGCCCCTCCTTGAGGGCTTCGACGGCATCGTCGTTTATGAGCCGGGCCCCCGACGTCGAGACCATCACCGGGTCGACCACGACGTTGTTCGCGTGGTAGCAGGCGAGCCCCTCGGCGATTGCAGCGACGATCCCCGCAGAAAAGACCATGCCGACCTTCACCGCATCAGGCCGTATGTCATCAAAGACGGCTTTAACCTGTGCTCGGACAAAATCGCTGTCCACCTCCGCGACTTGCGATACCCCCAAGGTGTTCTGCGCCGTCAAGGCGGTGATCGCCGTCTCGGCATAGAGGTTATGGGCGGTGATGGTCTTGATGTCGGCCTGGATGCCTGCCCCGCCGCTTGAATCGGATCCCGCGATGCTCAATACTGCCTTCATGGCCTCGTCCTTCCCTCAGGCGGGGCGACGACCTTGTCGATCTCGCCGAAAAGCCTTTGTGCGGCAACACGGATGTCCTTCGCCGCAAAAATGGCCGAGACTACCGCACAGCCTGCGATGCCGCTCCCCGTAAGCTTTGCGATGGTGGTTTCGTCGAGGCCGCCGATTGCGACCACCGGTATGTCCACCGACGCACATATCTCTGCCAGCTCCCGCATGTCGACGAGCGCGGCGTCTTCTTTCGTGGGGGTTTTGAACAGGGCTCCCACGCCCAGATAGTCGGCGCCTTGCCTCTGGGCCCGGGCCGCCTGTGCGCGGGTTTGCACCGACACCCCGATAATGGCCTCTTCCCCAAGGAGGGCGCGTGCCTTGCTGCAGGACGTGTCATCCTGTCCGACGTGGACGCCGTCCGCTTTCAAGACGGAGGCCAGCGCAAGGTCGTCGTTTATGATGAAGGGCACGCCCGTGCGCGCGCAAAGCCTCTGGATCTCCCGCGCATCCTCCGCAAAGCCCGGCGCACCGGGATCCTTCTCCCGCAGTTGGACGCAGGTTGCCCCGCCTTGGATGGCCTCGTCGACACAGGAGGCAAGGCTGCGGCCGCGAAGCCACCTGCGGTCGGTCACCGCATACAGGCGCAGATGCCCTGGGAGCCCGTCTTTGAAGGCCATTTCGCTACCTGATCCTCTCAAGCCGCACACGTTCCTCCATCATATCACCCGTCATAAGGGAGACCGCATCGATCAGGTAGGTCCTGAAGGAGGCGGTGCCGTCTTGCCCCTCCATCCGCCTGCGCGCAACCTCCCCCGCAATCGCCATGTGGGCGGTCGCGGCAAGAAGCGCGTCGAGGGAGGGCTTTGCAGCCAGGTAAGCGGCGCAAAGGCAGCTGAGCATGCATCCCGTGCCGGTGATCTTGCCCATGATCGGGTCGCCGTTATGGAGCGCGAAGGCCTGGGTCTCGTCGGCGACGATGTCAATCGCCCCGGTTATCGCGACCATGCCGCGCGACTTCTTTGCGAAATCGCAGGCGAATGCCGCGGAATCGTACAGGTTGTCAGGCGTGACGAGGTCGTCGGGGCATACATCCACCCCGCGCGTCGCCGAGGCCCCGAGCGCAAGCGCCTTGATCTCGGACATGTTGCCCCGGACGACCGCAATGGGAAGGCGGTCAAGCAGCCCGGCTGCGGTCTCGGTCCGAAGGCGCGATGCCCCCGCCCCGACCGGGTCGAGGACGATGGGATGCCCGAGCTTCGCCGAGACGCCGCCCGCGGCATACATCGCCTTGATGCTTTCTTTGTTCAACGTGCCGATATTGATGACGAGCGCCTGGCAAAGCGCGGTGATGTCGGTGACGTCTTCCGGCTCGTCGCTCATAATCGGGCTCGCGCCGCTGGCCAAAAGCACGTTTGCGCAGTCGTTCACCGTCACATAGTTGGTTATGCTGTGCACGAGGGGCTGTGTGTCCCGGACCGCCTCGAGGGCATGCTTCAATGCGAATGCTTCCATGTGTTCCTCTCCATTCCGCCGCCTATGGCGGCACAAACCAGATGCTTGACATTATGTGAATCCGAATGTTTCACGTGAAACATTTGTTCGTATAAACCTTACGGCTGCTCTTTGAGCGCTTCGGAAGATGCCCGTCTTCTGACCCTGAGAAACCGCCTGATGCTGTGTGCGGCGAAGCTGACGACTGCGACTATGACCATGACGGGCAGGGTGTTGCCCAAGACGAAGTCCCAAGACATCGACATCCGGTACAGTATGAAGCCTCCCAGCCAGATCACCAGGTTGAGCCAGTTCACCGGACGGTTGCTCGCGTCTTCATGCAGCAGGTAGAAATCGACGGCCAAGATGGCGATCATCGGGGCGAAGAAGGATCCGATAAGGTAAAGGAAGCCCTCGAAGCTTGCCACCGGGGCGAAGACCGCGAGCGCCGCCCCTATGGCCGCCGCCCCGATGCCGACGTACTTCGCATTCAGACGAGAAAAGATGCTCGTGGCGGAGATGCCGGCAGAAGCTGCATCGAGGAAGGTCGTAGTGACCGTGGAAAGCACGACCACAAGGATGCCCACGATGCCGAGACCCGCAGAGGCGAGGATCGCCGTAACGTCTTCAGCGCCTGCAAACAGGGCTGTGCCCAACCCTATTGCAAACATCCACGTGCTCCCCACGAAGTAGGCGATGGTCGCCGCCGCGGTTCCCGCCACCGGCCTTTTCGCACGCCTCGTGTAGTCGGAGACCACCGGGAGCCACGAGAGGGGCATGGCAACGGCCAGCTCGACCGCGGCGCCGAAGCCCAGGGTCGTGTTTGCCCCATCCGTCCCGCTGGAAGCCCCGCCGAAGACGGTGAAGCTCACCACCAGAGTCAAGGCGAACAGCAAAAGAGAGGCGGCCGCCTGCACGCGGCCCATGTTGCGCACCCCCAGCGCGATCCACAATATAATGAGTGCCGCGATAATAACGACCCATCCCGCCACACCCAAAGCAGGCACCAGGTAGTGCGCGGCGGCGGCACCCGAGACGATCATGATTGAGGTCCAGCCGACAAGCTGGGCGACGTTTGCAAGCGAGAAGACCAGGGAGCCGCGCGTCCCAAACGATATCTTGACCGTCTCCATGGCCGACTTGCCTGTTTTTGCGCCGATATAGGCTGCAAGCCAGAAAAGCACGCCACCTATCACATGGCCGATGACGATCGCCAGCATTCCCTGCCCGAAACCGAGGGGTGCGAAAAACGTGCCCGTCAGGATCTCGGCGAGCGAGACCGCGGCGCCGAACCAGACGAATGCCATGGCTGTTGTGGATAGATGTTCTTTCAAGAGCACTCCCTTCGTTGGCATTATCCATGTCAGGTTATAAGGGTCGAAGCGGGCGATGCGCTTCCTCTCAGCCTGCCTTGCCGCAAGCTCCCCTGTATGTATGCAGCAAACCACATGCCGCATATCTCATTATAATTCTTCACTAGGAAAGTGGATGCACAATCTGCGAGCGGCATCGACGGCAAGAAGATGCATTGCAGACCTTTGCTCCTTCACGCCTGCGGGGATACGGGCAACATGAAACCCGCCTCATAGTGACGGCGGGTTCCACGGTGGCGCCTTATAGAAAAGACTTTGTCTTTACAGCCTCTCTTGGTTGTCGCTCACGTCATATGCGTTTTCATAGTCTTTCGCAACCATGGCTATCGCTTTTACCGGACAGTTCTGCACGCATTTGAAGCAACCCCCACATTTTCTTTTGTTGCAGACAACCATCTTGCCGTCAGGGCTTTTCACCAATGCATTCTCAGTGGGACACCCTTTGATACAGAGGCAGCAGAGGACGCATT
>JAVBQH010000144.1:0-6854 GCA_031549175.1 Raoultibacter sp. | reverse complement strand
GCTTGTATAGACGGTCTTCAAGACGTTGGTGGTGGCGTAGGCGACTTCGGGGGATAAGACCCGTTGGGGGCTGTCCTGATGCTCGAAAATGGTAGCCCCCTTGCTATCGACGATCTTGGTGATTGCGATAGCCTTGCGTTGCAGGCCGCCCGTGGCAAGCGTCGAATAGGCATCGGCCATTTCGGTCGTGCATACCCCCTGGCTTCCAAGGGTGATGGAGTTCACGGCCTCGAGGTCCGAGGTTATCCCCATTCGATGGGCGATCTCTGCGACAGCGTCGGGGGTGACGGTTTGGACAAGGCGGGCGAAGCCGGTATTGGAAGATACGGTGGTTGCGCTCTCTATCGAACGGACGCCATAGCTCGCGTTGCCATAGTTCTCGACACGCCAGCCGTCAAGCGTTGCCGGCGAAGAACAGTCGATGTAGGTCTTCGGGTTGATTCCCTGCTCGATTGCGGCGGCCAGCGTGAAGGTCTTGAAGGAGGATCCCGCCTGCCTCTTGCTCTGCGTGGCAAGGTTGAACTGGTCGGAATAATAGTCCTTGCCGCCGACCATTGCCTTTATATAGCCGGTGCTCGGATCGATGGCGGTCAGGGCGACCTCGAGGTCGTCGGCCATACGCCGGTATTGGGCCTGCGCGGCATCTTCCGCCATGACCTGCAAGGCCGGATCTAAGGTGGTGTATACCGTCAGCCCCGTCTCGAATACTTGGGATATCGAATACTGGTTCAAGAGCGTCTGGCGTACATAGCTCGTGAAATAGGGGTAGGCATATATCCCGTCTTTCGATGCGGCGGGCGCAAGGTTGAGGGCGAGGGGGGTTGCAAGGGCAGCATCGTATTCTGCCTGGGTGATGTAGTTGTGGGTGAGCATCCGGTCGAGTACGACATTCCGGCGCGACATGCAGTTGTTGGGATTGGCTACCGGGTTGTTGTTGGTCGGCGTCTGGGGGATGCCGATGAGGGATGCCGATTCGGCAAGGGTCAAGTCTGCGGCGTTCTTCTGGTAATAATGGTTTGCAGCAACCTGGATGCCATAGCAGCCATCCCCATAGTTGACCGTGTTCAGGTACATGAGGAGGATCTCTTCCTTGCTGTAGGTCCGCTCCAGCTCTATTGCAAGGACTGCCTCCCGGATCTTACGTTTGACCGAGATCTCGCTTGCCTCGTCTGCCAGGTACGAGCTTCTGACGAACTGCTGCGTGAGGGTCGAACCGCCCTCGAAGCTTTGTCCGGTGATGTTGTTGTAGAGGGCACGGATTATGCCGATGGGGTCGACGCCGAAATGCGAGTAGAAGCGTTCGTCCTCGGTTGCCACGGTGCCGGTCTTCACGTAGGGGCTGATTTGGTCGAGCGTCACCGGCTCGCGGTTTTCCAGGAAAAACTCTGCGAGTAGGGTAGTGCCGTCGTTTGCATAGACCCGGGTCTTCTGGGAGTAGTTGAAGTCGTCGGAGTTCGAGACATCGGGCAGGTCGGAGAGCCAGCGTTCCATGAGGATGCCCGTGCCTGCAACGGCAGCGGCCAAAAGCAAACTGAAGACCATGGTGGCAACGACGGGGCCTCGACTCAAGGTTCCTTTTTCGCCCCCATGCTTTCCGTTTTTCTTTCCCACTTCACCTCCGTGCGGCTTTCCGTACACTGTTCTGCATATTCAGTCTAGAATACTATACTAAACCCCCGGCTCTCCAAGTCTCCACTTTTCTGTCAATTATCGGACATTTTGGTATTTTCGCGCGTAGTGGGGGTGTCAGATCCCTTTCCGATTATGATAGGCATTTAGGATCATGTGACGATTTCGCGTCACGCATCAAAGAAAAAGGCTTAAAAGGAATGAGAAAGAACCACCTTGAACTACTCGCACCGGCCGGGAATGCCGCGTGCCTCCATGCTGCGGTTTCTGCAGGTGCAGATGCCGTGTACCTCGGCCTTGGAGAATTCAACGCACGTCGGGGGGCGGGCAACTTCGATCTTGGAAGCCTCGGTGACGCCTGTGATTATGCCCATCTTCGGGGTGTCCTCGTATACCTTGCCCTGAATACCGTCGTCTTGCCTGATGAAATCAATCAGGCGCTTGAAGCGGCGCGGCAGGCCTACCGGTGCGGCGTCGATGCCTTTATCGTGCAAGACATCGGGCTTGCCGCCGAGATAGGCCGGACGCTGCCTGGGGCGAGGCTCCATGTCTCGACCCAGATGAATTCCCACACGGCAGACGGCATCGAGGCCGCCCGGCAGTTGGGTGCGAAGCGGGTGACGCTTGCCCGAGAGCTTTCATTGGAGCAGATCAGCACATTGGGGAAGGTTGCCGAAGAGGCCGGCATCGAGCTCGAGGCGTTTGCCCATGGGGCCTTATGCGTGAGCTATTCGGGGCAATGCCTCATGTCCTCGATGATCGGAGGGCGCTCAGCGAATCGCGGTCTATGCGCGCAGGCCTGCCGGCTTCCCTATACCTTGCACAACTTGGCCACGATGAAGGCTTTGCCGGCCGAAGGGGAGCACCTCCTGTCCCCGAAAGACCTGTGCACCATCGACGTCCTGGGAGACCTCGTTCAGGCAGGCCTTTCCTCCCTCAAGATCGAAGGGCGCATGAAGTCGCCCGAATACGTCTTCACCACCACCTCTGTCTATCGGCGCGCCCTCGATGAGCTCGCCGATGCCTCCTCGCTGCCCTCGGAAGGCCACAGCCGTGTCAGGGTCGACCACGCCGAGGACAAGAAGAAGCTTTCCGAGGTGTTTTCCCGAGGTTTTTCCACGGCATATCTCGAAGGCAGGCGGGGGAACGAGATCATGAGCTACAGCCGCCCCAACAACCGGGGCGTCTGCATCGGCAGGGTTGCTTCCGAAACCGATGGGGCTGTAGCCATCGAGCTCTCAGATGACGTCGCTGCGGGCGACGTGCTCGAATTCTGGACGAACAAGGGGCGTTTCACACACACCGTCCAAGATGCCTCGACAGACCGGGCAGGCAGGCTGCACCTACGCCTGCAGGAAAAGGCCGGCAAGGGCGACCGGGTCTTTCGCGTGCGCAAGGCGGGGCTTGTCTTTGAAGACGACCCCCTTGAACCGCGTGTCCCCGTCCAAGGCCGGGCAGCGCTTATCCTCGGCAGACCCCTTGCCATCGAGTTCAGCTCAGGCGGGACGGGTGAGGGACGGCAAGTGGTAGGCAGTGCGGAGGGGCGCCCCGTCGAGGCGGCGCGGACGAAAAGCGTTCTCGAATCCGAGGTTTACGAGCACATCGACCGCATGGGCAACACGCCGTTTCGCCTTGAGGAGCTCAGCATCGAGCTTGACGACGGGGTGGGTATCGGCTTTTCAGAGCTCCACCAGGTTCGTGCGCGTGCTTTAGGGGCGCTTGAGGAGAACCTCCTTGCCTCCTATAAAGGCCGCAGCTTGGAACGCACTCAGGAAAGGGAGCGGCCCCGGCCCGCTCAAAGGGGCGGGTGCGAGGTGGCCGTATGGGCGACCAACCCCGCCTGCGCGCGTGCCGCAAGGAAGGCCGGTGCCGACCTGCTGTATGTCCCCGCGCTCAACTACAAGAGAGGCCAGGCCTTGATCGCCGGGCAGATCTCCGAGACGGTCGAATCGGCAGGCTACCCCAAGCAATGCATCATGGCCCTTCCCACGGTCGATCCCGAGGATGGCGCGGGGCCGTGCGAGGGCGGCCCCGGCCTGCAGGCAGGCAGCCTCATAAAGCCCGGCAAGCCGGTCCTTGTCGGAAACCTCGGGCAGCTGGTCAAGGCGGAAGCCGCTGGTGCCGCGCCTGAGGCCGGGCCGCATATTCCGCTGCTCAACAGCGCCGCACTGGATGCCGCGTTTAGCCTCGGCGCCCGGCGGGCATGGCTGTCGCCCGAGCTCAGCTTAAGTCAGATCGCCGAGTTGGCGAAAGAAAGCCCCCTCCCCCTTGGGCTGACCATCATCGGGGCGCAGGAGCTGATGCTGACCGAGCATTGCCTGCTGATGAGCCAAGGGGCCTGCACAGAAGACTGCCTTGTATGCCAACGTCGGAAGAGCCCCCATTACCTCAAGGACCGGAAGGGTTACGAGTTTACGGTCACCACCGACCTCTATGGAAGAAGCCACTTGTTCAATGCGGTTTCGCTTGACAACGCCCATGCCTTGCCCGAGCTCGTCCGGGCGGGCGTCACGGCCGTCATGGTGGACACCACCCTGATGACCGTTGCCGAAACGACCAAGGCGGTGCAGCGTGCCGTCCGGGCACGCGACATCGCATTGCGAAGCGGGGACAGCGTCTCCAAGGCAGAAGGGGTGACAAGCGGGCACCTGTTCCGTGGGGTCACCTAGCCCTTGATGAGGTGGCCGGCACCGGGCTCTGGTGTCGGTTCCGTATGCTAGAATAGGTGCGATTTAAGCGCAATCGAGAAAAGGTTTGGCAAACATACCAACAAAGGAACACGATGGACCCAGAACAGCAACTACATGTTATCCAGTCAGGCACCTCCCAGATCGTGCCCGAATCCGCCCTGCTCGAGAAGCTCAAACGCGGAAAACCCTTGAACATCAAGCTCGGCGTGGACCCGACGGCGCCCGACATCCATCTGGGACATGCGGTGCCCCTGCGGAAGCTGCGCGCCTTCCAAGACTTGGGACACCAGGTCATCCTTATCATCGGAGACGGGACCGCGCTCATAGGCGATCCTTCGGGCAGGAACTCGACCCGGCCGCAGCTGACCTCCGAGCAGATCAAGGAGAATGCCCAGACCTATGTCGACCAGGCATTTAAGATCCTTGATCCGGAGAGGACGACACTCCGCTTCAACTCCGAATGGCTCCTTGCCTTGACCATGGAAGACCTGCTGCAGCTCACCTCATATTTCACCGTCGCGCGCATCCTCGAGAGGGACGACTTCCAAAAACGCTACACGGGCGGCCAGTCTATCAGCCTGCATGAATTCCTGTATCCGGTGATGCAGGCCTACGATTCGGTCGTCATTGAATCCGATGTCGAGCTTGGCGGCACCGACCAGCTATTCAACCTGCTTGCAGGGCGCGAGCTCATGGAGAAGAAGGGGATGGAGCCTCAGGTCTGCCTGACCCTGCCCCTCCTCGAAGGCACCGACGGCGTCCAAAAGATGTCGAAGAGCTACGGCAACTACGTCGGTCTGACCGACGAGCCGGCGGACATGTTCGGGAAGATCATGTCGATTCCCGACGAGATCATGGTGAAGTACTACCGCCTTGCCTCCACCTGTCCGGTCGACGAGATCGACGCCATCGAGCAAGGCCTTTCGGACGGGAGCCTGCATCCCAACAAGGTGAAGCGGGCGTTGGCACAAAACATTGTTGCGGCATACCATAGCGAAGAGGCCGCTAAGGCCGCTGAAGGCCAGTTCGACCTCGTGTTCAAACAGCACGAGATCCCCGAAGATGTGCCCGAGTACGCCGCCGACCTCACGCCTAACGAGGAGGGCACGGTGTATCTGGCGAAGCTGCTGGTCGATGCCGGCCTGGTATCCTCGGCAGGCGAGGCGCGCCGCATGATCGACGGAGGCGCCGTCAAGGTCAACGGGAATCCCGTCGCCCCAAAAGAATACAACGTCGACCCTGTTCCTTTGAATAAGGCAGTCGTACAGGTTGGAAAGCGCAAGTTCGTAAAGCTCGTCTAAGCGCAGTCGAATTGAAGAGATACCCCTTGTCCACAGCAAGGCCACCTTGCTGCCAGCCTAAGTAATGCCACCGCCCCTATAGTAAGGCTTAGCCTTACCGGCCAGCTTTGATCTGAGGAGGGTTATGGGGAGCAAGGCCCAAGCCTGCAAGAGAGACTCTTTACCGGTGCTCCCGGGTTGCCTTTGCGGCGTCGGCGGGGAACCGGTGCCTTCAGCGGAGCGGACCCTCTTCCAGGCCTTTATCCGAGATAGGGTTTTGCGGGTAAAAAAAGTTTGAATTTCTTCTATAAATAGACGCATCTCCCTTGCATCTATAACCTCACATCTAGTAATATATTTAGCCCACGTTGAACACCATTGATCTTCGTGGGCGTTACCTTCAAAAACTATTTTCAAGTTTTTAAAAAAAGTTGTTGACACCGACACTTCACACAGGTAATGTATCTCCTTGCGCGTTTGCCGCTTGGCAGCGCGAAAAACGAGAAGATTTGCTAAAAATCAGCCTCGTTGAGAACCTTGAAAACTGGATACTGTGATACGAATTTAAGCTAGTAATAAACCTCGTCAGATGTCCATCTCATTAACAGAGCTCTGGGCACCTTGACAAAAGACCAAGATTCAAATTTGAACTTAAATGTAACAGGCTTCATGCCTGTAACTTAAACGGAGAGTTTGATCCTGGCTCAGGATGAACGCTGGCGGCGTGCTTAACACATGCAAGTCGAACGATTAACCCATCTTCGGATGGTTATAAAGTGGCGAACGGGTGAGTAACACGTGACCAACCTACCTCTTACTTTGGGATAACTCAGAGAAATTTGTGCTAATACCAAATACTCCGTAACCTTCGCATGTTGGTTTCGGGAAAGTTCCGGCGGTAAGAGATGGGGTCGCGGCCTATTAGATAGTTGGTGGGGTAATGGCCTACCAAGTCAGCGATAGGTAGCCGGGTTGAGAGACTGATCGGCCACATTGGGACTGAGATACGGCCCAGACTCCTACGGGAGGCAGCAGTGGGGAATTTTGCGCAATGGGCGAAAGCCTGACGCAGCAACGCCGCGTGCGGGATGACGGCCTTCGGGTTGTAAACCGCTTTCAGCAGGGAAGAAATTGACGGTACCTGCAGAAGAAGCTCCGGCTAACTACGTGCCAGCAGCCGCGGTAATACGTAGGGAGCAAGCGTTATCCGGATTTATTGGGCGTAAAGCGCGCGTAGGCGGCTTGTTAAGCGGAA
>JAVBQH010000060.1:0-5717 GCA_031549175.1 Raoultibacter sp. | reverse complement strand
ACGATTCCGCCATCGTCAGGGTCGAAGGAGTCGGGAGACGCGCTTCCGTATATGGCTGTGCCTGAAACTGCACGTTCGGGGTTTTCTTCGGCCTGTGCGGCCATGGGGGCTATACTCATGCCCATGGTCGAAGTTACGAGTAAAACCGCGACAATAATCTTCAATGCCTTCATTGGCCCACCCTTCCAAAAGATAATTCTCTTTTTTAAAACACATGTAACAAAAATGTTACTTATCATGTAACAGAATCGGGATGCTATCACACCCGCCGACTGAATGCGATGGAAATACTGAAGGGTTTTATTGAAGTACTATTTGTGGCGAACTGCAATTATATTATTCCTACTGCTTAAATAGGTTTTCTTATGCATCCCGGACATCTTGCTTTGAAGATGCTTTGTGCTGCGAACCACAACTGATTCACAAAATACCCAAAATGAAGTAACAGGCCCTTCCATTGAAACAGCCACCGCCCGGAGCAAGCATCCTAACCGTTTACCCGCAGTGAAACTACAGGATGTTGACAGATTCGGGTGAATGCAATAATTCAGCTTTTACTTGCTAGTATTCATCTATATGTATTCATGGCGCGCGGTATCTAGGCGGACCATATCTCATATTGAAGTGGAAGCAGGCAGCAGTGCGACAAAAGGCGGGAGGCATCAGTGTTTGACTATGTGTTTACATCGTTAAAAGGATACAAGCCATCTTTCCTGAAGCACGATATCATCGCCGGTATTATGGTCGCCGCACTCACCATACCGGTGGCAATGGGATATGCTACCGTGGCAGGGCTGCCTTCCATCTACGGTCTATACGCCTCGATCCTTCCTGCTATCGGGTATATCCTTATCGCGTCGTCCCGCGAGCTTGTCTACGGCATCGATGCTGCGGCAAGCGCCATAACCGGCTCCTGCCTTGCCGCATTCGGCATTGCCGCAGGCAGCCAGGAAGCCATGACGACGGTTGCTCTGCTTTCCCTATTCTCAGGCATATTCCTGATCATATTCGCCCTGTTCAAGCTTGGCCGCTTTGCGGATTACGTTTCTATGCCCGTTATGAGCGGGTTCATGTCGGGCCTGGCGCTTTCTATCATCTTCAGCCAGGTGCCAAAGGTCCTCGGCATACAGGGTAGCGGCGACGATTTCACCGAGAACCTGGTCGCGATCTTTTCCCAGTGGGCGGCAATAAACCCGACGTCACTCCTGATCGGCGCGATTACCGTTGCGCTTATCCTCCTCGGTAGGAGGTTTGCAAAGCGCGTCCCCGTGGGCCTTATCCTTATGGTCGTCTTCACGATACTTTGCGCAACGCTGCGCCTTGACACCATGGGCGTGTCGATTGTGGGCACCATACCGCAAGGGCTGCCGCCGATCTCTTTCCCCGATATCGGAAGCGTCGGCGACTTAGGCCCGCTTCTCGGCTCGAGCTTCATGATAGCGATCGTCATCTTTGCAAGCTCGCTCACGCCCGCGCAGAGCTTCGCCGCCCAGAATAAGTACGAGTTGAAAAACAACCGTGAGATCGCTGCCTACGGTGTCTCGAACCTCCTTGCGTCGATCTCGGGCTGCTCACCCACGAGCGCCAGCGTCTCACGTACGGTGGTGAGCCAGCAGTTCAATGGCAAGACCCAGATGGTGACCATCGTTTCTGCCATCTGCATCGTGCTTGTGGTGCTGTTCTTCTCCGGCTTGCTCTACTACATGCCCCAGCCTGTTTTGGGAGCCATCGTCTTTGCGGCCTTGATCGGCGCCGTCGACGTCAAGATGATCGTCGTCTTGTTCCGCAGCTCAAGGAGCGAAGCCGTTATCTGGTTGGTCTCTGCCGCGGGTGTGCTGCTGGTGGGAACCTTGTTCGGTGTTGTGATTGGCGTGTTCATGTCGTTTGTCGATGTGGTCATGCGTATAACGAAGCCCCCTCAGGCCTACCTCGGAAAAATCGACGGGCGCGACGGGTTCTTCGATATGAAATACCGAAAAGATGCCCGGCCTGTTCCCGACGTGGCCATATACCGCTTCTCAGCACGCCTGTTCTTCGGCAACATCAACATATTCAAGGCGGGTGTGTTAAAGGCGATCGAATTATACCACCCTAAACTCCTGGTCATCGATTCATCCGGGATCAACAGCATAGATGCGACGGCGGCAGAAGAGATGCGCAAGATCCTTTCCCAGCTAGACCACGCAGGGGTCGATTACTGCTTCGCCGGCCAAACCAAGACCCTCAACCGCCAGTTCGAAGGCTTTGGCCTGGATCCGCTCTTGGCTGACGGGCACACGCAAAAGACCATCAAAGACGCTTTGGCGGCCTTTACCGCCTCCCCTATCCACACCGACAAAGCGCATGACGACATAGAAGGAGAATCAAAATGATCGGACAAATCTTCGCAGCAATCCTATCGCCCGCAATTGGGGTTCTTATCAGCCCGTTCCCCATCGTCGGGCTGATCCTTAGATTGCTTTCCGATAGGGCGCGGACGAACAGCATCTTCTATATGATCGGCTGGATCGCAGGCAATGCGATCGTGTTCTCCTTGGCAATGTTTTTCATGGGAATGGGCACAAGTTCGAGCGGAGAGCCGAGCCTTGTAGCAAAGATCGTCTCACTTGCCCTGGGCATACTCCTTATCCTTTTGGGGGTAAAGGAGTTCATGAAACGGCCGCGCAAAGGCCAGGAGCCTGAAGTGCCGAAATGGTTTGCGAAGATGAGCAAGATCAAGCCCTTTGGCGCCGCAGGCTTCGGCGTGATCCTTTCTGCCGCCAACCCGAAGAACCTGCTGCTCTCTTTGGGCGCGGGCGCCGCGGCCGGCGCCTTAAGCCTTTCCGGCGGAGAGCAGACCTTTGCGGTGGTCGCATACACCTTGATCGCCAGTGCGTCCATCATAATCCCCACAGTGGCCTTCCTGCTTGCCGGGCATCGGCTCGACAAGGTCTTGGGCAACGTGCGCGAATGGCTGGTTGCAAACAACGCCGTTATCATGGCCGTGCTTTTGCTGATGATCGGGCTCAACATCCTCAGCAAGTCCTTCTAGGCGAGAAAAAAGGATGGACGCTTTTTCCCCGTGAAGAGGCAGCTTTTCCGCCTCTGTTTACCGGCTTCAATCCTTGGTGCCCGTGTGCTACACTGCTATCACTCGTAAAGGAGATGAAGCAATTACATGAGCGCCAAAAAACTCACTGCGGAAGAAAAAGCAGCAATTCAGGCAAAGCAGAAGAAAGACAATGCCACGGTGCGCAACGTCTTCATCATTGCTGTTGTGCTCCTTGTTGTTACAGGGGCTATCTGCATCAATTTCCTCGGCCGGTATTTCGGGTGGATGTAAGCGTATAGAGGTTTGAGGACGGCGGACGGCGGGGCACCTCGTGGTCGTCCTGGTTCGTGGCCGCCGATGCCTTAAGACACGCTCTTCTTGCGCGCCGGCTTTGTCTTCGTCACCTCGACGCTTGCCGAAAGCGCCTCCATAAGGTCGATGATGTTTGCGGATACGGCCTCTTCCTGTTCGAAGACCACCTCTTTCCCGGCTATCTTGCCCTCAAGCAAGGCCCGAAGCTTCTCTTGGTACTCGTCTTTGTACGCAGACAGGTCGAAAGGCTTCTCAAGGTTTTTGATGATGTCCTTGGCCATTGCCAGCTCCTGCTTGGATACCTTCGGGTGCTTGACGGCCTTGGGTATCTCCTTGATCTCGTTTTCATAGAAAAGCGTGACGAGGGTCAGCCCTTCCTCGTAAGGAATGAGCGCAAAGGCGTTTTCCGATTCCCCCATCACCGTCGTCCCGATGGCGGCCTTGTTCTCCTGGGCCATGGCGAGGCGCAAAAGCTCAAGCACCTTCTCGCCCCCTTCTTGCGCGACCACCCGGTATGCTTTCTGATAGTAAAGCGGGGGGATCTCGCCCGGGTCTGAGAACTGCACTATTTTGAGTGTCTTGTCCTTTTCGGTCTTTATTGCCTCGAGCTCCTCGTCGGACACCGTCACGTACTTGCCCTTCTCATATTGGTAAGCCCTGACGATGTCCTCTTTTTTTAGCTCCCGTTTACAATCAGGGCACGTTTTGACGTAGCGGACGCGCTCCATGGTATCTTTTGCAAGTTGATTGAAGCTGATCTCCTCGGGGTGTGCCGCCGTGTACAGCTCCACCGGTATGTAGACGAGCCCGAACGCGATTGCGCTTTTCCTGCCTGCCACTTCTCCCACCTGCCTTTATAATAGGTACTGTGAGGGAATCGTAGCATTGCCCGGCCCGAAGGAGGGAATCCGTAACATGGATGTTTTCTTGAACAAAGGCTATCGCCCCATGTTGATAGGACGCGAAGCGCCGCCCTTCGACGATGATGCGTATCTCTTCGAGTTGAAGCTGGACGGGATCAGGTGCCTGGCATACCTCAATGAGCACGATGTCTCACTTGTCACGAGGCGCGGCTTGGAGCTCGCCTCCCGCCTCCCTGAACTCCGAGAGATCCACAAGAATGTGGCGGCGCCCTGCGTGCTCGACGGCGAGCTGGTCGCCTTAAGCGGCGGCGTGCCCGACTTCGAAAAGGCGAAGGACCGGGCGCTCTCCACCGACAGCGTACGGGCCCGACGGCTGGCGAAGACAGCACCCGTCAGTTTTGTGGTCTTCGACCTCCTGTATCTTGATGGCGTGGAGACGATACGGGAGCCGCTGGATAGCAGGAGGAAGCTGTTGGAATCTGCCGTCATAGAAGACGGCCGCATCACCATGTCGCGCGCTATCGAGGGGAAAGGGATCAATTTTTTCAAGGCGGCCGAAGCACGCGGACTTGAGGGGGTCATCGCAAAGCGAAAGGCGAGCCTCTATTATCCCGGGACAAGGACTTCGGATTGGGTCAAATGCAAGAACCTGCTCGAAGACGACTTCGTCATATGCGGGTATATACGCAACAAGAACCGTTCCATCAGCCTGGTCCTCGGACAGTATGACAAGGGCGGGGTAATGGCCTACATGGGCCATGTCGTATTGAACGAGGGAGAGGATTACGCAACCGTCCTCAAGCTTGGTGAGGCTTCGAGGCCTCCTTTCGAAGGCCGCCCCATACCGGCGAACAACGAAGGCGCCATCTGGGTCGTACCGGACCTCGTCTGCCGCGTCACCTTCCTGGCCCGCACCGGGAAAGGGTTGAGGCAGCCTGTCTTCAAGGAGATTCGCATAGACAAGGCGCCCGAAGACGCCTTCGTCCCTGCCAACATCCCCTAGCACCTCCGGCGGCCGGGCATCACCCAGGCTTGAGGGTTTGGCTGGTAGAGAAATACCCGTCCCAGGGGTCTTCAAGGTGCATCCTCTCCAAGGCCTCTACCACGGTGATCCCGTCAGGCGCCACCACGTCGAGCTCGTCCCACCGGATCGGCATCGACACCGTCGCCATCTTCCTGTTCCTCAGCGAATAGGGCGAGACGCTCGTTGCACCCCGGATGTTTCTCTGCCAGTCTATGTATATCCGCCCGTGCCGCTTGTTCTTCCTGCTGTTGCTCGTGTAGCGGTCGGGCCATTTTGTCTCCATGAGCCTCGCGATGTTTTGCGCGAATCCTTTGAACGCCTCCCAGCCACCCGTCGGCTTGAAGGGCACAACAATGTGGTAGCCCTTGCCTCCCGTTGTCTTGAGGAAGGCGGTAAGGGAAAGGTCGTCGAGGACCGATTTCACATCTTTGACCCCTTTTCTCACCTGATCGAGTCCCATTCCCGTGTCGGGATCCAGGTCGAACAC